>JAISLW010000340.1 GCA_031277105.1 Planctomycetaceae bacterium
AACAACTCGTAGAAATCATAACAACCGTTTTTAATAATAAGGAGGACCAAGAAATGGTAATGACATTACAAAAAGGTATCATAAGAGAAGGATACGATTTAGGTATCGCAGAAGGCGAAACAAGAGGCGAATTAAAAGCGAGAATAAATGATACATTAGATATTTTGCGGAATAGGTTTGGTAACGTTCCGCAATATTTGGTTGAGGCGTTGCATGAGCGGACAGATACAATTGCGATGCGGTCGCTTATAATTACCGCCGCAACTTGTAAGACATTGGATGAATTTGAATCAGAGTTATAAACAACAAAACTACAACAACTATAATAAGGACCAAGAAATGGTAATGACATTACAAAAAGGTATCATAAGAGAAGGATACGATATAGGCTTCGCCGAAGGTAAAATGTTAGGTAAAACCGAAGGCATCGCCGAAGGCGAAACAAGAGGCGAATTAAAAGCGAGAATAAATGATACATTAGATATTTTGCGGAATAGGTTTGGTAACGTTCCGCAATATTTGGTTGAGGCGTTGCATGAGAGAACAGATACAATTGCGATGCGGTCGCTTATAATTACCGCCGCAACTTGTAAGACATTGGATGAATTTGAATCAGAGTTATAAACAACAAAACGACAACAACTAATAATAATCACGAATCAAGAAATGGTAATGACATTACAAAAAGGTATCATAAGAGAAGGATACGATTTAGGCTTCGCCAAAGGTTTCGCCGAAGGTTTCGCCAAAGGCTTTGCTAAAGGTAAATTGAAGGCGATAAGAAATAGTACGTTGGCTATTTTGCGGAATAGGTTTGGCGATGTTCCGCAATATTTGATTAAGGCGTTGAACGAGCGGACAGATGTAATTGCAATGGAGTCGCTTATAATTACCGCCGCAACTTGTAAGACATTGGATGAATTTGAATCAGAGTTATAAACAACAAAACGACAACAACTATAATAAGGACCAAGAAATGGTAATGACATTACAAAAAGGTATCATAAGAGAAGGATACGATTTAGGCTTCGCAGAAGGCGAATTGAAGGCAATGAGGAATAGTACGTTGGCTATTTTGCGGAATAGGTTTGGCGATGTTCCGCAATATTTGATTAAGGCGTTGAACGAGCGGACAGATGTAATTGCAATGGAGTCGCTTATAATTACTGCCGCCGATTGTAAGACATTGGTTGTATTTGAATCAGAGTTATAAACAATAAAAATTATCGGTAAAGTTTATAATTTGGCGGTTATGCTCGTACTTGAGATTCATTGATTTAAAAGCGTCAAAGCCTGTTGTCCGAAATCTAGTCGGGCGAAGGTAAACGCAAATTAAAGTGCGAAGAGTTTAAATATGGTATTTAATTTGTGTTTTGTTGGCGAGTAGTTTTTGTAAACGATTATGTTTGTTATTTTTTATTTTGTTTTATTTTTGTTTGGCGTGTTGTTGGGCGCTGTGGTGAATTGGTATGTTGACCGTTATAGTTGGGTCAAGCGTTTTAGGTCGCCGTGGCGTAGGTCGGTTGTGTTTAAGCGGATTTGGTTTGATTTTATTCCGGTGTTGGGTTGGTTTAGTCTGCGGCGTTTTGGCGATAGTGGCGGCAATACGGAGCTTGGCGGCAAGTGGTTTTGGGTTCGTCCTTTATTTGTGGAGTTATTTGTTGGTTTTGGTTTAATTTTTCTTTATTATTGGGAAGTAGTGTTGAATGGTTTATTGCCGGCGGCGGAATTTTTGGAGTCGCCGGATGTAAAGGTAATTCGTTTTGTTTTTCATGTATTTTTGTTGACGTTACTTCTTGCGGCTTCTTTGACTGATCTTGATGATTTTGTTATTCCTGAGGGTTTGACTATTTTTGGCGTTGTTGCGGGATTAATTTTTGTAACGATATTTCCGCAAGTTCTACTTCCGGCGACGGAATTATATTTTGATGATAATTATGCCGAAGAGCGGTTGACGTCTTATTCTGTTCCGCTTCATTTTTGTAGTCCTGACAAGGTTGATGTTTTGCGGGATTATGGATCGGGCGCAGGGCAAGATGTAAAAATTTCTGATCCAAAAATTGTAAAAACTGCGGGAGTAAATTTTCGTAACGAAAATTCTTATTATGATCGTTTAGTTCAATTTTTTCTTTTTACTATTTTTTGGTTATTTTGGTGTTTTTCGATGATGGATCGGGTTTGGTATTTTCGGTTATCGTTTCGTCGTGCTTTTTTGTTATTTATCCGCAATTTATATCGTTCACGGACGACGAAATATTGGTTATTATCTGGCGTTGTAGCGCCTATTTTGTTTTATGTCGTTTTATTTTTTACGAATTTAATGAGTTCGTTTAATTGTTATTATTTGACGACAAGTTTTATAGGTTTAGTTGCGGGGATGTGGTTAATATGGTCGGTTCGTTTGGTTGCGGGTTTTGTGCTTGGCGTTGAGGCGATGGGTTTTGGCGATGTGGTTCTTTTGGGTATGATTGGCGTTTTTGTGGGATGGCAATCGTGTGTTGTGATATTTTTTCTTGCGCCGTTTGCGGGGATAGTTCCGAGTTTAATTGGGTTAATGTTGGGGCGAGGTCGGATGATTCCGTATGGACCTTTTTTGAGTATTGCGACGTTATTTTTGATAATTTTTTGGGCGCCGATTTGGCGGGCAATGGAACCGGTACTTTTTCAGTCAAGTATTCAAGTTGCGATTGCAATACAAATCCTAATTTTATTATTAGGAGCGATACTACTTGTTTGGCGAAAAATAAAAGAGAAATTATTATCGTAACAATAATTTGAAATCGCCCGCAATTGCAACAATTCACGAAAATTGACGTAATAAAAAATTTTGGGTAACCGTTCACGAAATTGTAGTGATAGGGTGTAGGGGATAGAGTTTTAAATTAAGAGTTATAAATTTAGAAAAATAGTTTTTTGTTACAAAAAATTGTTATCTAGTTTTCTAAAAAAACGACTCCCTATCCTCTATCCCCTGAAACCTAGCGCTTTAAATTTTTGTGATCGGTTAAAAAGATTCTTTATCCTGCTTACGTTGTGTGGCGTTTGCGGGTAATAATTTTGTTGTTTGTTTTGGCAGCGCGACGGCGTAAAAGTCTGTTTCCAATTTATGGGCAAGTTGGCGGCGGCAATCCAAATGCAAGCGTTTACAATTTAATAATTGCCTTAAAATAGAATGAGCGGCGATATGACTGATAGTAATAATATTTATAAACCTGACATGATGGAAGTTATTGACGTAACGCAACATACTGTTGACGTTAAGTCGGTAAAGATTCGTTTTAAGGACGAGTCGAAGCGTGATAATTTTTCGTTTAATGTTGGTCAATTTGGTCTGTACAGTGTGTTTGGGTATGGCGAATCGACGTTTAATATTTGTTCGAGTTCAAATTGGAAGGATTATATTGAGTTTTGTTTTCGGCGGACGGGTCGTGTTACGGAGGCGATGTGGCAAGTTACGGCGGGCGATACGATAGGTTTTCGCGGCGCTTATGGCAATGCTTATCCGACGGGAGAGTGGGAGGGTAAGGATTTGGTTTTTGTGGGTGGCGGGATTGCGATGCCGCCGATTAGATGTGCGATTTGGTATGTATTGGAGAACAGGGAACGGTACGGAAAAATAACTATTGTTTATGGAGCGAGGACGGTTGGCGATTTAGTTTTTCGTAATGACTTAGAAAAATGGCAAGATTTTCCTAACGTCGATGTTTTGCAAACGGTTGATCCAGGCGGTGAAACGCCGGATTGGAAGGGCAAGATCGGATTTGTGCCGACGATATTAAAGGAAGCGAAATTTGACGCAAAAAATGCGGCGGCGCTTGTCGTGGGACCTCCGGTTATGATTAAGTTTTCGTTACCAGTGTTAGCGGATGCGGGAATGGACGCTGAAAATATTTATACAAGTTTAGAAAACAGAATGAAGTGTGGAGTAGGAAAATGCGGACGGTGTAATTGTGGACCAGTTTATGTTTGCAAGGAAGGTCCTGTATTTACGTTGAGTCAAATTAGATCGTTGCCGGACGATTATTAAACTGTTCAAACTTAAATTTGCGTTTACAATCGCCTGCCTAACTAGCAAACGACAGGAATGGCAAACGCAAATTTAAGGAAACATTTTTTGTTACAAAAAATCGTCAGAAGGAACGCAGGCGTCTCGCCTGGCATGCGGTTGTACTCAACCGCCAATGAGCGATATTACATCGCACAACATTCTTTTGGTTTGCTTTGCGGCAAATTGCAGTCGAGCCGATTGCGTTCCTTCTCAATTTTTTGTTATAAAAAAATTGTCACACTTGTTACTCAAAAATTGTCAAAACGTAATTTAATAAACAAATTTTTGTGAACGGTTATAAAATTTTTTAACCTGTCGTGTTGCGGCGGGCTGTAACATATTTCCCCGAAAGAGACGCAATGTAATATAAATTATGAGCAAAAAATATACTCTACTGAATAGTTACAAAAAATAAATTTTTAAACTCGCAAATGTTCAACTCAATTTGTTATTCTGAAAAAATTTTAATATTTTTTTTTATTTTTTGTTATGTGTGAAGTGCGATTGGTTCGTCTTACTGCTGTTGGTCGTGGCGGCGTGGCGACGTTGTTGTTGACGGGCGCGGGCGCTTTGGATAAATTTTTGTTGCGTTTTGTTTCTGTTGCTGACTTGAACAAATTATCTTATTCGCCAAACCGCCCTTATTTTGGCAAGATTTATCTTAACGACATGAATCAATACGAAGAAGTTATAACACGTATAATTGATTCCGATAATGTCGAAATTCATTGTCATGGCGGCGAGATGATTTTTTCGGCGCTGGCAAAAACTTTTGCAAACGACGGCGTATTGCGTCAAGATTATTTTGATCCGCAAAATTGTTTTGATGCAAACGTATTAAACGGCGATTGTGATTTTAACGTTACGGATGCGCAACGTGAATTATCGTTACGATTATTACCTTTTGCTGCGACAGAGCGTGTTGCGCAGATATTGCTCGATCAATATCATGGGGCATTAGAACGTGAGTTATTGGAAATTTCCGGTTTAGTTGAGCGAATTGATCGGATTAGGCGTAATGTTGAAAATGTTGAAAATGTTGACAATGTTGAAAACATTGACAGAGTTGACAAAGTTGACAGCGTTAATAGCGTTGGTAAAGTTGTCGGCGTTTGCGACAATGATTCTGATTTTGACGTTGATGACGTTGAAATGGAACGGTTACAATTTCAATTGTGTAAGCGTTGCGAGCGTCTTGAGTCGAATCGGCGTTTAGGTCAACATTTGATTGAGCCGTTTCGCGTTGTGTTGTTGGGCGAGTCGAATGTTGGCAAGAGTAGTATTTTTAATTCGATTGTAGGTTATGGGCGTGCGATTACGAGTTCGGCGCCAGGAACGACGCGCGACGTTGTTGTTGCGCAAACGGCAATAGACGGATTTCCTGTTGCAATTTATGACACCGCCGGAATACGCAACAGCAACATTGACAAAATTGAACAAGAAGGCATTAGACGAAGTATTGAACAAATTAACAATGCCGATCTTGTAATTCGTGTGATTGATCTAACGACAAATTTGAATACAAATACAAATACAAATACAAATGCAAATATGATCGGCGAGTTATTGATTGGAAATAATGTTACAAAAAATATGTTGATTTGTTATAACAAAGCGGATTTAGTATCGGAGTTACCCGATGGAATTTGCGTAAGCGCCAAAACAGGTTACGGAATTTCAGAGTTAATAGAACGTATCGCAAAATTACTAGCCCCCAACCCGCCGCAACCTTTTGAAGCCGTACCGCTAGGAAATTGGAAATTATACTAAAGGCAATTTCTAAAAACCGCAAATTTATTTTTATTAACCACAGAGGACACAGAGAACACAGAGGAAATTTTTAATTGGAATCAAAATGTTATTTAATATTATAATAGACATTTTGATTTAAAATATTTTTTAAAATTTTTCTCTGTGAGTTCTGCGTTCTCGACGCTTAAATAAAAAACCGTTTTTTAGATGTTTCCTAAAATCATAATTAGTAACCGTTCACAAAAATTTGTTTAGCAAATTACGTATTGGCGATTTGTAATTATTCGGTATTATATTTTTTGAATCGAAAATTGTGTTTATATTAGCCCCATCGGGGCGACAAGCATTAGCGTAGGGCAGCGCCCTACGGAATGATTATCAACTAA
>JAISLW010000148.1 GCA_031277105.1 Planctomycetaceae bacterium
AATTGGACATTAAACGACCATCTAAACACAATCCGCGACATAATAAAACCAGACGGCAATGTCGCCTCACACCTAGAATACAACGCCTTCGGAAAACTAATCTCTGAAACAAAAAATGACTCGCTACTCTTTGCCTACACTGGAAAATTATTTGACGCAGTGAATATGACGACTATACCTGGATGGGAAAGTACAACTTTGCCGCCCAATGTAAGATCTGCGTCACATGCTATTAAAACATCTTCATTAGAAATTATCTATCCGACCAAGCGATATAAAGGAGTCACTGAAAAATTGTTTTATAAATCAGATGGATCAGTAACTACACACGGAGAAATTGGTCAAGGTTGGGCATTACCGACGTCTGTATGGGATAATTCTGTAATCAACTGGATGAAAGAACAAGCAATAGCAAAAAAAGTTCCTGTAAAGCCATAAATTTTGATTGTACTTAATTTTCACAAATTAGATACCATATATTTGCTATAATAAAACAAACGCATTGTTCAATATAATGTTTAATAGAGAACTAACTTATACATTAAATTTATTGTTTTGAAATCGTATAATAAGGAGATAAAATATAATGAATTTTTTAAAATTTTTAGTTTTTTTTAGGATAACATCATTATTATATTGTATATTAATTTCTATTGTTATTTTATACCAATTTATTTCTGTCAAATGTGGTTATGGCGATCCAATGACAGTAGTTTTATCAGCGACATACCACTGTATAATTTGTATACTTGTTTTTGCATTTAATGTATTTTTTATAAACAACATTGATAATATGGCGCCAGCCGTCTCAAAGTTATTTTTTAAAATTTGTATGCTTCTCTTTATATTTTGGTTGTTGATAGTTATTTTTTCAAAATCCATTTTTAATTTAATGATCAGATAAAATCTAAATTTGGAAAAATTAAAATGATAGCGAATTAAATATTACGAAAAAAATTAAAAATATATGAAGAAATTTTTTTCCCAATAAAACTACTGTTTGTAATAGGATACTATACTCTCACACTTTAAATTTCGGTTTTTGCTTTTTTGATTTAATTACCATACGCTGAAAATTCAAGTATGAAACGAATCCGCATATTAATAAAAACCAAATTTTCAAGTACCAAAAGTATAATATATCTTGATAGATATTTTAACGTTTTTCAAATAATCTGACCAATCTATTTAATCTGTGGATCGTTTAAAAATTGATCCACAGATTACGCAGATTAAAAAGATTTTTGTTTTTACGGAGAGATATTGACAGACATTTATATCAGTCTAATATTTTGTAATTCTGATTTTGAGTTGAGTTTTGGATTGCGGGTTGTGTGTGGATTATTATTATTTTTTATTTGATTTGTAAATTTACAAAATGAAACCGAGATTGTTTGTGATTGTTTTTTGTGTTGTTATGCTGAATAAATTTGCTTATTGTAGCGAAACGGCAAATATTTCTGATGTTGACAATGCGGCTTGCTATTACAAAGAAGCTGCTCTTATTTTCAAACAATCAAATCCACAATCTTTGTCCCAAGAACAACAATGCAAGTATATTGACGAGTTGCGCGTTTACTATCCAATTAAAGACATTAAAAATGCCGACAAGCTATTTGAACTATTCCGACAAGGTTGTAATCAAAAAAAATGCGTTTGGGGAACTGATTTTTCACGTGAAGGATTTTTTACGACTTTGTACTATGCCAACGACGTCAAGATGTTGAGTAATTTTATAAATTCTGTAGTTATAGAAAAATTTTTAAATGGCAGCAATAAAGAAACAATAGAATTATTATTGTGTAATCTAATTTTATCGAAACGGATTGTAGAAGAACGATGTATTGTCAATTTTATAACGGCTTGTAATGAACAAGAAATGTGCATAAAAATAGCAAACAAAATACTTGACAAACTTACTTCACATGAATTGAAGAGGTTACATGACGGATTTAATTTACAAACGCAATTGCCGTTGCTATCTGAAATTGTATTAGCGGAAAGAGACATATTAATTTCATGGATCAAAAATAATCCGGCTCATTTTTTACAATGTCTTGAGTCTGTCGCTAATCCTGTAATGATAGAATCCGGCGCTATGATGGGATATAAAACTAATAATGTTACTCCCGCCAAATCCGAAATAAAAAAAGCAAAACAAAAACTAAAACATGTTGATTATATTATGATCGACAAATATTATAAAAAACTTTCAGAATCGACAAGAGTAAATAAAAAAAATTTTAATGGCGATTATGATATTAATAATGAAATTAAACAATTGCCTAATTCAATTACAAAAGAAATTCTTTTGAATACAATACCATCATTAAAGGATGCGTATCAACATGAACAATCGCTAAAATCCCAAAAAGAATTATTCAAAACCAATATAAAAAAACGTAACCGTTCACGAAATTATAAAAGCGTAGAGTTTTAGGGGATAACGTGTAGAGGATAGGCGATAGATTTATTGTTACGAAAATTGTCCCGCTACACCCTACGCCATAAAATCTTTCGCTTAAATTGCCGTAAACGGTTACAAAAAAACAATAGGTAACATCTAAAACCATTTTTTTATTTAAGCGCATCTAACACAGATTTCGCCTAGAGGAATTTTTTAACAAATATTTTAAATCAACAAGTCAATTATAAAATTAAAAAACGTTTTGACGCCAATGAAAAATTTCCTATGGGCGTCTCTAAAAATTATCGTTACAAAAAATCAGATTAAAAAACGCATTATAAAATGTGAATAGTATAAAAAACTATTCCATATCCTTTATTCTCTACTCCCTATCTCATATTCCCTATCCCCTAATTTTTCTTCAAACAGATCGTATAATTTGAAAAAACCGTTACGGAAATTTCCTTTTGTTTCTTTGAATATTTGGTTAATTTGATAATTATTTATATTGAAGTTATTATTATTTTTTATCATATTTTTTACTAGGTTTTTGAATATTTCGGGGTTTGCCGTGGTTTTGTAAATTACTGGTACAAATGGCGCCGGTTTGTGTGTTGTGAAGATGAGTTTATTTTTATTGCGGCGGCGGCACAATCTTAATTTGATTTTTGCTAACAAAGATAACTGTTCGTAACCGTCGAGAATATGAATTGTATTTGCGTCTATTTTTTGCAATGATGACAAGAAATCCGGCGGCAATTTTTTGCGTGTTGAGTTTAATATGATTTTTTGTACGTTTAATTTTTTTTGGGCGGCGGCGTATTTTGCAATAGATTCGAGCAATGTAGATTTACCTGTTCCGTGTTCGCCGACAATTTGTCCAAAACCGCCCGCAACTGTTAAACGCTCAAATATCACGCCAATATCAACGTCCGACTCAAAAATATAATCAATTACGCCAGAACGCCAATTACAAGTAGAAAAAGGATTCATCTGATTTACTCGCACAAAAATTCAAAATCAAAACCGCCAAAATACCGCCGCCAAACACAACTCATTATGCCCCCGCTTAACCAATTTTCAAGTACAATTAGTTTTTAAACTATTCGTACTTGAGTTTGCGTTTACCTTCGCCTGCCTAGCTTTCGGACGGCAGGCTTTGACGCTTTTAAATCGCTGAATTTCAAGTACGAACAGTATAATTCGGAATGAGAGTGAAATTCGGAATTAAAGATTTTGATTTCAAATTTAAAATAATCCTTATAATCTGTGTAATCTGTGGTCAAAAAAATCGATCCACAGATTAGACAGATTAAAAAAGATTTTAAAAAATAATTCCGAATTACGAATTAAAATCCTATCATTTATTCTCACGATTTTGTGAACGGTAATAGATTATGTATTCTTTTTTTATAGAGACGGTTGGATGTCAGATGAGTCAGCTTGACAGCGAGGTGGTAGTATCTGGTTTGCTTGGGGCTGGTTTTGAGCGTGTTTTTGACGGTTCTGTTGCGGATGTAATAATTTTTAACACGTGCAGCATTCGTCAACATGCGGAGGACAAGGTTTATAGCGCTATTGGCAGGTTGAAGCAATGGAAAGCAGTTAATCCGTTTGGCGTAATTTGTGTTATTGGTTGTATGGCGCAAAAGGAGCAGGGCAAGATAACGGTTCGTGCGCCGCATGTTGATCTTGTTCTTGGTCCTGGTCAACTTGATTTACTTGTAGACGCAATTTATCGTTTACTTGAGTTGAAGCGTGCGGGTGTTGCGACGAAGCCGGAGGTTTTTGTAAGTTTAGACCGTTTGCGTGCGGGTCATTCGGCGGTAGTTGAGAGTTTTAGGTTATTTGATCCGGAGCGTAAAATTGAATCGCGTAAAAACAGGTTTCAGGCGCTGGTTCGGATTATGCTTGGCTGTAATAAATTTTGCACGTATTGTATTGTGCCGAAAGTACGGGGACCGGAACAAAGTCGTTCTCCGGCGGAGATATTGGACGAGGTGCGTCGTCTGGTCGATCAGGGCGTTAGCGAAATAACGTTTATCGGTCAGACGGTTAATTCTTATAAATATTCGACGCGTCAATTAAATATCGTTACAAAAAATCCGCAATCGGACAACGGCATAATTTCTGTTACAAAAAATCCGCAAACTACTAATTTTAATGGCGGCGAATTTATTAAACTTTCGGATTTGCTTTATATGAGTTCTGATATTGTTGGTTTGCGGCGTATTAAATTTGTTACGAATTATCCAGTTGGGATGGATGATGATTTATTATTTGCGGTGCGGGATTTGCCGAAGGTATCGAAGTATTTGCATATTCCGGTGCAGAGTGGTTCTGATAGCGTTTTGCGGCGGATGCGGCGTCAATATACGGCAAGCGGTTATTATGAATTGATAGACAAGATACGCGGTATGATTTCGGGCGTATCGATTACGTCTGATTTTATTGTCGGGTTTTGCGGCGAAACGGAGGCGGAGTTTTTGGAAACGGTTAAGTTGGTGAAATATTGTAGATTTAAGAATAGTTTCGTGTTTAAGTATAGCGAGCGGCAAGGAACGGCGGCGACAGAATTGTATAAAGACGACGTGCCAGAAATAGAAAAAAAACGCAGAAACAACGAATTGCTAGCAGTGCAAGACGAAATAAGTTTAGAGTTAAATAGAGAGTTTATTGATCGGCAAGTTGAGATTCTAGTTGAGAGTGCGAGTAAAAATTATGACAACGGCGGCGTGCAATTATCAGGACGGACAAATTGTGATCGAATAGTCGTTTTTGATTCAGACAATTCAGATTTAATAGGACAATTTATTAACGTCAAAATTTACGATGCGGCGCCGTTCACGTTGTTTGGAATCAAAGATCAATCTAACGTATGAATTTTCGTAACAAAAATTATGTAACAGAAGAAACGCAACCAAGACGACTACGTTCCTCAATTTTTCGTGAACGGTTATTATCTTTTTTTGTAATTTGTTATTTATTGAACTACGGCGAATTTTATTGCGTCTTTGTTCCATTTTGGCGTGTTGCGTAATGTTTTTATAACGTTTTCGGGTTCATCGACGAATGACCACATTGTAAGATGTTTCGGTCGCATAAAATTTTCGGCGACGCATTTGTTCAACATTTCTTTTAACGGTTCATAATAATTATTTGTGTTAAGAATTATGATTGGCTTGTCAAATAAACCCAGACGTTTCAATGTTATTACTTCAAAGAGTTCTTCAAACGTGCCTGTGCTGCCAGGCAACGCAATAACAGCGTCAATACCTTCAATCATACGCGCTTTACGTTGATGCATTGTTTCGGTAAATATCAATTTTGTCAAATGTTGATGCGACCATTCAACATCGTCCATAAATTTGGGTATAACTCCGGTAACTTGCCCGCCCGCCGCCAAAACTGTATCAGCCAAACAACCCATCAAACCGATAGAACCGCCGCCATAAATCACATCAATTCCACAACGAACAAACTCACGCCCAAGACGCTCAGTAGCGTCAAAATAAACAGAATCAACCCTAGCGCTAGAAGCGCAATAAACACAAACTAATGACATTGCAAATAAATCTAATTTTAATTTTATCCAAAAAAAATCAACAATACATAAGGTAACTTCTAAAAACCACAAATTTATTTTTATTAACCACAGAGAATAAAGAGAAGAAAATTTTTAAAAATTATTTTATATCCAGCGTCAATTATAATATTAAATGATATTTCGATTCCAATTAAAAATTTCCTCTGTGTTCTCGGCGGTTAAATAAAAACGGTTTTTTAGAAGTTACCGTAATTGATAAACAAATTTTCGTGAACGGTTACAAGAACTATACTGCTCGTACTTGAAATTCAGCGATGTAAAAGCGTCAAAGCCTGCCGTCCGAAAGCTAGGCAGGCGAAGGTAAACGAAAACTCAAGTGCGAACAGTTTAAATATTGTTACGGCTTGTAATTTTTGCAAAAAAAGTTATTTTGTCAATTGTGGTAATCAATATTTTTTTCAAATTTGAAATTGCGTTTTTGAATTTGATTTATTGTAACGATAATTATAAATATTTTTCGCCAATTTGCGGGACGAAATTGAACGTAATTGTTTGATCAAAAAATGATACGAGTTTTTAGCGTCCCGTTAAGGACGCGATGAGGGTAAATGTTGTATTTACATGTCGTCCCTAGCGGGACAGGTAGGACAAATATTTATTGTTACAATAAATCTATCACATATACTGCTCGTACTTGAAATTCAGCGATTATACAGATCGTACTTGAATTTCAGCGATTTAAAAGCGTCAAAGCCTGCCGTCCGAAAGCTAGGCAGGCGAAGGTAAACGCAAACTCAAGTACGAATAGTTTAAAACTCTACGCTTCTAAAATTTCGTGAAGATTACAAGTGCGAAAAGTTATAGTTTTGTTTGTGGATCAGATTGTATTTTGGGAATTATAGTTTTGGGTTATCGTTATATTTTTTTAATTTTTGTTTTATTTTTTTATTTTAATGGCGGCGTTCCTGGCTTCAGGGATGGTTCTCATTTTTATCGTCCTTTATTTTTTTATATTTGCGATGAGCTTAATTTTGGGCGTTTTCCTTTTTGGGATCCGTATGAGAATCTTGGTCAACCGCTTGCGGGTAATCCTACGTCTCTTTGTTTTTATCCTTTAACTATTTTAGCGATTTCCGCTACAAGGTTTGGTTTAAATTATGATTATGCGTATTCGTTTTTTGTTGCGTTTCATATTTTGTTTGCGGGGTTTACTTGTTATCGATTTATTCTTGTTAATCGTTTTTCTGGCGGTTCTGCTGTTTTTGGCGGTTTGAGTTATTCGCTTGGCGGCGTTGTGATTTTCAATTGGAATAATTTACCTTTTCTCATCGGCGCCGCATGGTTGCCTGAAGTATTGCGTCAGGCAAAAATTATTCTTGATAAAAATTACTCATCGTGTAATCTTGATGTCGCCGTTGTTGCCGCCGCAAATTTGACGGCGGATAAATTGGATAAATTATCGTACAAAAATTCAAAAAATATTCATATTAACATTATCGGACTCGCAATTTCACTAGCAATGATAATACTTGGCGGCGATCCGCAGTTGGCGTATAACGTTATAATTTGCATTGTTATTATTATTTTTTTTTCGTTCAAATATAATTTTTTACAACAACTAGCGTTTGAAATTCGGCAATGCAAGAGCGTCAAAGTTTGCATTCTGGTATTTTTGCGGGCGGCGGTGAATTGCAAATTTATGTTTATGTTTAAGCGGTTTCAAACGTTTGTTTATTTTTTCTTTGCCGGCATATTAGCGTTTATGTTTGCGGCTGTTCAAATTTTACCCGCAATTGAATTTTGGCAATTATCCGATAGAACGCTTGTCGAACATGCCGTTTCAATTGATCGTTTTTCATTTCATCCGTTGCGTATTTTTGAGTTCCTATTTACGGGCATAAGCGGCAAACTATTTCCCGTCAACGCCGGATTGTCCGCCGCAATCTTAAACGAAAAAAATCCCTGGACGCCGTCGGTTTATGCCGGATTATTGCCGGCGCTTTTTGCATTATGCGCCGTTATTTCGTGCGGCGTCGTATCTTTCAACGCAATCCGGCGCCGCTTGTTTGGCGTAAAAAATAGATACAAAACGTCTATCGCAATATTCGTAATTTTAATAATTTTTTTACTTGCAAGTTTCGGTAATAATTTTTTTGTTTATCGTTTATTGCAAAAATTACCCGTTTACGATTCTTTCAGGTATCCTTCAAAAACGCTTGTTTTAGCGGCGTTAGCGTTATCTTTTTTTGCCGCCGCCGGATTTGATACGTTTAGACTTAACAAACGATTTGCCAATTTCGTCGTTATAATGATGCGAATTATCGTTACGATATATCTTGCGTTTACAATTTTGATTTGTTGTTACGGTTGCCCGACAATTGCGTCTCATCCGTTGTTCGGCGAATTTGACGGTAATCTTGCAAAAAGTAATCAGATTAAATCAATAATTATCGTTACAATAATTTGGATTTTACTTGAATGTATTTATCGTTACAATTTTATTGCCGGTTGTAATAAATTGCGATTATGTTTTATGCGAAGTATAACGGGTTGGAGTTTGGTAATTATTCTTACTGTCGATCTTTTTATTAGCAATTCATGGTTAATGATTTCATCGCCGTTTGGGAATAACATCATAAAATCGGCGCTTTTACAAATAATTGAGACTGATAACAGATTAAACGTTACAAAAATTCTTTCGGATAAAAATAATGAAGACGGATTAAACGTTACAAAAATTCATTCGGATAAAAAGAATAAAGACGGATTAAACGTTACCGAAATTCATTCGGATAAAAATAATAAACGATTTGCCCAGAATGATAAACAAAACGATAAACAAAATCATTCTATTCATCATTCGTTTCAATTGCCGCCGGTTCGTATTTATCGCGAGTACGGGTTGGGTTATCCGTTATGTTTTTTGCGGGAGTCGTCGTCGAATCGATTTGAGGAAATTATTAACTGGGAAGAATTGACGTTGTATCCGCGTTATTCGTTGGCGTTGCGGGTTGGGGCGGTCAATGTTCGCGGGACGATGATGCAGAAGGATTATTATTTGGCAATGACTCAGATTGCGACGGAATGTAAAACGGCAATAAAAAAGACCGAAAAACAAAACGGCGCCGGATTATTTGAACGTCATTTGGAACAACTCGGCGTAAAATATATTATTGCAAAACGCGATTATTTTGACGCTAATTCCGATTTCAACGCTGACAAAATAATTATCGATTCAAAAAATCACGGCGGCGACGTTAGCAAATATTTAGACAATATTTCAATTTGGAAATTAAGGAATCCTGCAACGCATAATTATATTTTATACGAGCCGAATCGGATTGTGTTTGACGTTGAGATTAGCGGTCAATCAGAAACGATAATTCTTGCGGAACAATATTGGCCGGGTTGGCGTGCATTTGACGGCGATGTTGAAATTCCGGTGAAAGTTGCCCGTAAAATTTTTCGCGCCGTTGAATTAAAAGAAGGCAAACACCGCATAATAATGATTTACGATCCGCCGCTAATTAAAATCGGATCGCTAATTACAATCGCCGCAATCATAATTACAATAGGCGTCATATACTGCTTGTCCTTGAAATTCAGCGTTTTCGGACGGCAGGTTTTGACGCTTTGACAATTTTTGAGGGACAAGTGAGACATGAGGGACAAGTGGGACAATTTTTTTTATAACAAAAAATTGAGAAGGAATGCAGGCGTCTCGCTTGCACTTTGCCACAAGGCAAACCAAAAGGCTGTTGAGATATTAAACCTTGCTCATTAGCGGTTGAGTACAACCGCATGCAGGCGAGACGCCCGCGATCCTGTGATGCAGGCGTTTCGCCTGTGAACCTGAAGGAACACAGACAAAATGCCTGCGATCCTGAAATGCAGGCATTTCGCCCGCGATCCCTAAATGCAGGCGTCTCGTCTGCGATCCTTTTGCCGATTTTTTGTAACAAAAAATCGTTCTCTAAATTTCTAAAAAACTACTCCTGCTCCATCGCCCTTAAAATCTATCGCTTAAATTTCCGTGAACGGTTATTATTTTTTTTCTTATAATTTTTTCGATTTCGTCTGGCGTAGCGGTTGCGTTGATTATGGCGTATGACGGATTTTTTTTTGCGTATTCTAAAAAACCGTTTCGTACTTTTTTGTGATATTCTTCACCTTTGCGTTCCATTCTGTCTTTTACTCTGTTGCCAATTCTTTTTATACTCTCCTCATAAGGTATATCCAAAATTATTCCAACGTCCGGCGTTATTCCTAATGTTGCAATATTACCAGTGAACTCAATTGCTTCAATTGGAACTCCACCCGCATAACCTTGATATACAATACTCGAAATCAGAAATCTGTCAGAAATAACATCTTTTCCCGCCAAGATTGCCGGTTTAATTACTTCGTTGACAAGTTGCGCCCGCGACGCCATAAACAAAAACATCTCTGATACGTCGCAAATACACAATTCATCGCCGCAATTATTTTTATTATTTTCGTTACTGATATTGTTTTTTTCGTTTTCATTATTATTGCCCAAGACGATTTTTCGTATCTTATCCCCTAACTGCGTTCCGCCAGGCTCGCGACACAAAATCACTTCACGTCCTATTGATCGTAACCAATCTCCAAGTCTTTTTTGCTGTGTTGTTTTCCCACACCCATCGCCGCCGTCAAGCGTTATAAACATAATTTTATTCCTCGATTTCTTGTAACCGTTCACGGAAATTTAATTCGGAATTATTTTTTAAAGTGTAACTATTCAGTAGTATCCTTAATGATAATTTTGTTTTTTGATGTTTAAACTGTTCGCACTTGAGTTTTCGTTTACCTTCGCCTGCCTAGATTTCAGACGGCAGGCTTTGACGCTTTTAAATCGCTGAAATTCAAGTACGATCTGTATATACTATGCACACTTTAAAATGCGTTTTTTAAAAAATTCTCTACTCAATAGTTGCGCGTATTTTTTAAAACCGCAATTTAAAGTAGGAGTAGTATAAACGCAAACTTAAATACGAACAGTTTAATAAGTCTCCCCTTACTTTTTGTTTAATGACTGATATAATTTTTCGCCGATATTGACCGAAATTTTAAACTGTTCTTACTTGAATTTACGTTTGCAGCCGCCTGCCGCCCGAAAAGTAGGCAGACGAAGGTAAACGCAAGTTCAAGTAAGAATAGTTTAGAATTTCCTTAAAACATAACCAAAAATTTTTTGAAATAAAATTAGGAGTAAAATTGAAATGAGTTATCTTGCCAGTCCCAAATTGCCCAATACGAAAATAAAAAAAGTCGCCATACTTTTTTCCGGCGGTCCAGCGCCGACGGCGAATTCAGTTATTGGCAGTATTGCGATCTGTTTTGCCCGTGCCGGTATTGAAGTTTACGGTATGAAAAACGGCTACACGCACTTAATTGACTTCAAAGACGGAAATAAACTCGTTGAAAACGAACATTATATACGTCTTGATAAATGTATAGAAGAGGGTTTGCGCACATCGCGCGGAATTATAATTGGAACGGCTCGCGCTAATCCGGGTAAATTACTAAAACAACCCGCCGATTTAACAGACCCGCAAAAGATCGAACCATTGCTAAACGTTCACCGCGCGCTTAAATCGCTTGATATTGACGCACTAATCTCAATTGGCGGCGACGATACGCTCACAACAGCGGCAAAATTTAAATTAGTCGTCGATAACTTGCCCAAAACCGAAAAACAAATCAGCATTATCCACTTGCCCAAAACTATCGACAACGACTACAAAGGAATAGATTTTACTTTTGGATATTTTACGGCAGTTGAGATGCTGGCGCTTGAAACGCGTAATTTACTTGCCGATTCCGAAGCGACCGGCGCAGGTTACATTTCGCAAGTTATGGGTAGAAAAGCCGCATGGCTAGCATACGGCGCCGCTATCGCAGGAGAAGCAAGTTTAGTAATCGGATTAGAAGATATACACAAATCATGGTACTACAACGAACCAATCATCGACCCTGAATCCGGTAAAGAATTAAAAAACGAAAAAAATGAAACCTTACAACGCAATGTTATCGATATTAGCAAAATCGTCGAAAGATGCGTCGATGTAATCCAAGCCCGCGAAAAAGAAGGTAAAAACTCATTCGTCGCTATCGTCTCCGAAGGTATCGCCGAATTTTTGCCATTGTCTGAAATCAGAATGTGCTGCTCCGATGATGAATATAAATCACTTAAACCCGATACATTCGGACACTTCCCCGTCTCACAACTCAAATATAGCAGCCGACTCGGACGACTTATTTCAGACGAATACAAAAAACGCACCGGTAAATCCAAAAAAATGGTCGGCTTGCAATTCGGATACGAAGTACGTTGCAACCAACCCACAGCATACGACGTAATTCTTGGAAGCCAAATCGGTTTCGGAGGATACCGCGCAATCGCAGAACTCGGAAAAAACGGAATCATGGTATCTGTAGGAAATACAATGGACATAACTTACCCGACTTTCGAAGAACTAATCGACATGAATAAATTACGCGCATACGAAAGACCAATACAAGTCGGAAGCGATATACATAACCTAGCAAGATACCTCGAAGCATGGGTAAAATAAAAAAGTTTAAAATAAAAGAAAACGTAAAATTGCACTTGCAGGTAGGTAAGCCAATCGCCGCCCGCCTGCAAGTCGCCCCAAAAAATAGTTTTCAAATACAACGCCAAAACGAATTTTAAACTGATAATTATAATAAAATAACCAAATAGTTCTCATTATCTAAGTGTCTGCATTGTGTCGATAATGTAATAATTAAAAGTTACAATATTTACAGATTAACAAATAACAATCAACCTAAATAAAATCCAATGCCAAATACAACCAAAAAAAATCATATTGCAACTAATTATATTACAAAAAATAGAAGCAAACTAATTAAAAGTAAACTACGCAACAAAAAACCTAAATGGTTAATAAAATTCGTCGCCGAAACCAGACGAGCAATCGCCGAAACTAACGAAACAATAACAAAAAATAACGAAGAAATAAAAAAATCATTTGCAGAAGTTAATTCTACAATAGATAAACACAGCGTAGCAATTGATAGACTCCATGAAGATATGGTGGAACTCAAAACGTCATTTAAGGAAATGTCGAAGCAGATTGGCAGTTTGCACAATAGTTTTGGTAAATTTACGGAGTCTCTGTTATTGCCGGGTGTTACGATGACGCTTAGCAAGTGCGGTTATAATTTTGGGCGTATTGATTATAACATACCGATTTGGGACGAGAGCGGGCGTATGGTTAGCGAAATTGACATGATGCTTAGCGACGGCGTAACGTTTGCGGTCGTCGAAGTAAAAATGACTGTACGAGAAGATGATATTGAGCATCATATTAATCGAATGAAATTGTTACGGAAATATTTAGAAGGTCGCGGAGTTATGCCGAAATCAATTATTGGCGTTATGCTTGGAATTATATTTCCGGACAGTGTAATCAAGGCGGTTTGCGATGCGGGATTATATGCGATAAGTCAAAATGGCATCGAGTTACATTTGGTTGTGCCTTATGATTTTAAACCGCACGAATTTTAAATCGACCCCAACTTAAATTGCGGGTAATCGCTCACGAATTACCCTTTCGACAAAATTGCATATCAGAGTTTTTTTAGTAACTGGTGCGGCAAGAAGGATATTAAACTGTTCGTACTCGAGTTTTCGTTTACCTTCGCCTGCCCAGTTTTCGGACGGCAGGTTTTGACGCTTTTAAATCGCTGAAATTCAAGTACGATCTGTATAGAGACGATTTTTGTTACAAAAATAATTTATATTCTGCTATACTGCTCGTATTTGAAATTCACTGAACTTCAAGTATGAACAGGTCTAGATAATGAATTTTGGCGGCGTTTTTTTAAAAAACATCTCTTTTCTTTTTTTTGGAAAATTGTTAATATTCCGCAATGTTACCTAATAATCCTAAAGTGGGCGTTACGGATAAATCTATACTTGCCCGTCCTATAGCCGGAATAACCAGAGTGTGTTGCCGAAATCCTGTTTCGGTGATAGCGTTATCTGTATTTATTGCTTTATTTTGTATTTATTGGACTTATGAGTATCTTGGATTTAAGATGAGTCGCCTTGATTTAATTAATCCTAATAGTAGTTTTAATCGGCTTTGGCTTGACTATATTGAGGAGTTTGGCGACAACAATGAAGTAACTATTGTAATTGAGGGTCAAGGTAATGCCGAGGTTATTCCTGTTCTGGAATCGCTTGCTGATGAAATCGCAAATTATCCGCAACTTTTCAACGGCGTACTTCACGGCGTAAATATTTCCAGCATACGATCAAAGGGATTGCATTATGTGCCGAATCGGGAACTTGAACAGATAAATCAATTTGTAACTGAATCGCAAAAAATCACGCAAAATAATTGGGACCAACTCAGCATTAACAAGATGCTTGATGCGATTACGCAGAGACTGCAACACGATACTGATCCGCATGTTTTAGTAAAAACGTTGTATGAACTTGACGCCTTTTCTAATAGTTTGGCGAAACAATTTGATCCGAATCCTTCTTATGGTTCGCCTTGGGCGCCGACGCAGAATATTCAGGCTTCGGTTCCTGATCTTATTGCGGCATGTACGCAGGACAACACGAGTTATTTACTTTTTCCTACGCAGAGCGGCGTAATTGGATTTGTGTTGTTAAAGTTAGTCAATTTGGATAAAACGCAGATTGCTCAAGGCACGGAATCTATTGCAAAGTTACGTGAAATAATTAAGAACACGAAATCAAAATATCCGCAAATTGAAATCGGTTTAACGGGGATGCCTATTCTTGAGAATGACGAGATGCGTCTTAGTAACGAGTCGATGACGAAGGCGACTATACTTGCGTTTCTTGGTGTTGGCGCTGTTTTTATGGCGGGTTTTGGCGGTATTAGGCATCCGCTTGCGGGTATGATTACGTTGCTTGTAGCTTTTGCGTGGACGATGGGTTATATTACTATTGTTATCGGGCATCTTAATATTTTGAGTATTTCGTTTGGGGCGATGTTAGTTGGTCTTGGCACGGATTTTAGTATGCATTATATTGCCCGTTATATTGAGTTGCGGGGTAAAAATTATTCTTGCGAGGATGCGCTTTATCAAACTGCGCGCGCTGTTGGTCCTGGTATTTTTATTGGCGCTTTGACTACGGCGGTTGCGTTTTTTATGGCGTCTTTTACTGAATTTATAGGCGTTGCCGAATTAGGTTTAATTTCCGGCGGCGGGATTATTCTTTGTTTGCTTGCAACTTTGATTTTTTTTCCGGCGTTAATTACGGTAATGGACAAGAACAAGAATAGTGTTTCGAGTTATCCGACGCCGGTAGATATTCGTTGCGCAACTAGACCGTTTACAAAGTTTCCTACGGCGACGTTAATTTTGACGGCGGCGCTAGTAATAATATGTTGTCTAGGCATAAAGAAAACAAGATACGATCACAACTTATTGAACTTGCAACCGGAAGGTTTAGAAAGTGTTGCGCTTGAAGAAAAATTATTGAAAATGGACGTTGAAAAGGGCGGGCGTAATGTCTGGTTTGCGTTATCGATTGCTGATAGTCGCGAGGAATTATTGTTGCGCAAAAAAATATTTGCTCAAAAGTATCCAGATATTACGGTGGAGGAAATTGTCTCATGTTTTCCAAGCGAGGACAATGAAAAAATTCATTTAATAAGTCAACTTGCGGCGAGGCTGGAAAATTTACCGGAGCGTCCGCCGGAGATAGGCGTTGCTGATCCGTCTGTTATTGGCGGCGCTATTGAGCGTTTGCAAAATATCCTTGCCGCTCAAAATTCGCCTTTGAATCAGATGATATTTAACCGGCATAAGTTCGGCAATAATTCATATAATCAAAATCAAAATACGAATAGTATTGACAAGGCGTTGGAACATTATGGTAATTCGATGCAATTGGTGATAAAGCGGTTGAATGATATTCGGACTGCTATTAGGCGTATGCCGTTGGCTGAATATAAAATGCGTATTTCAATTTATCAAGCGGCAGTTGCGGGAGATTTGCTCACGAGATTGCGGAACTTGAAAGCCTGTTCAAATCCGCAACCGCCGACGATAAATGATTTGCCCGCATCTTTAGTTGAGCGGTTTGTAAGTCGCGGCGGCAAGCATTTGATGAGAATTTATTCGGTTGCGAATATTTGGGACATGGATGAGATGAAAAAATTTGTCGAAGCCGTCCGCGACGTCGATCCTAAAGCGACGGGCAGTCCGTTACAAACTTATGAATCGTCGCTGCAAATGCAACAAGGTTTTACGATGGCGGCGGCGTATGCGTTTATTGCTATTACGATTTTATTGCTTATTGATTTTATGAATGTGCAACATACGATTGCGGCAATGTCGCCGATGTTGATTGGGTTTGCGATGATGTTTGGGATATTGGGGCATATTGATATTCCATTAAATCCTGCAAATTTGATTGTTTTGCCGTTAATATTGGGAATTGGAATTGACAGCGGCGTGCATATTATTCACGATTATCGTTCGCAACCTGGAAAGTATCAAATCACTGCCTCAACTGCTATCGCCGTATTAATAACGTCGTTGACGACGATTATTGGTTTTGGCAGTATGATGATTGCGTCGCATCGCGGATTGCAGAGTCTGGGGCGGGTGTTAGTGATTGGAGTTGCGTGTTGTTTAATGACGTCGATTATTGCGTTGCCGGCGGCGCTGACATTATGGACAAGAAGAAGAAATGACAATAATAATAACACGCCAAATCCAGAAACAAAAATCTCATACGACCAATTTCATCACAACACGCAATTTAATAACAACGCTAAAAATCAAAACGAAAATCAAAACGACGAATATGAAATCGTTCCGCTAACTTTTTCGAGAACTATTGCAGGTGAAAATTTGCAAGCCGTCAAAAAAATCTTGCCGGAAATCTTACCGGAAATAATGCCGGAAATAACGCCGGAGAATCTTTTGCAAGAAAATGTATTGCAAGAAAATAATATGCCCGCTAAAATTCAAACGAAAGGCGAAATAAAATCGCGACGTTTAATAAAACGTTCAGCATAATTATACGAATGGGCGTCTCTAAAAATTCATTTGTTCAGGTAGGCGACGGTTCGCCCCGTGTTTAATTTTGGGCCGCATTAGAGTTTATGACGCCAATAAATTTTATTACTTCACATCGCGTAAAATACTATCTATTTTATACGTTATGAATTATTAAAATTTAATAATCATTTTATGCGTATTGCGGCCCAAAAAATAAACACAGCGGCGAAACACCGCCTACATTTTTACAAAAATATTAATTTTTAGAGACGCCCGAATCACGCTGGAATTTCATCAATATGCAGCAACTCGTACTTGAATTTCAGCGATTTAAAAGCGTCAAAGCATACCGTCCGAAAGTTAGCAGGCAGACGGCGGTAAACGCAAAGTCAAGTGCGAATAGTTTAAATAATTACAAAAACGTTAAAAATAGTAACCGTTCACGGAAATTTAAACGATAGGTTTTAGGCGATAGGGTGTGTGGGTTAGGGAGTAGTTTTTTAGAAAACTAGAGAACAGATTTTTTGTTACAAAAAAATTGTCCCACTTGTCCCTCAAAAATTGTCAATAGGTAACTTCTAAAAACCACAAATTTATTTTTTATTAAACACAGAGGACACAGAGAACACAGAGGAATTTTTTAATTGGAATCAAAACGTTATGTAATATTATAATTGACTTTTTGATCTAAAATTTTTAAAAAAATTATTCTCTGTGAACTCTGCGTTCTCGGCGCTTAATAAACAAAAAACTGTTTTTTTGAAGTTGCCAATATGTATTTTGCTAAACAGATTTCAATGAACGGTTGCAAAAAATAATCTATCTAATCTATGTAATCTGTGGACTGTTTTTTAAAAGAATCTGCGGATAAAAAATATTTTTTGGTTTTCAGATCGATGAGAGAGTTAAATTCGGATGTTGAGTTGACGGGTAGTTCGGAGTCTATGCAAGGCGTGCGTAGATTTATTGAGCGTATTTCTGGGACGGATTCGGCTGTTGTTATACTTGGCGAAACTGGGACGGGGAAGGAGTTAGTGGCGAGGTCGATACATGCGCGTAGTTTACGTTCCGACAAGTCGTTTATTGCTGTAAATTGTGGCGCTTTGCCGGAAAATTTGATTGAGAGTGAGTTATTTGGGCATAGGCGTGGGAGTTTTACGGGCGCTGATGCGGCGAGGGCGGGGTTATTGGAAGTCGCGGATGGCGGGACGTTATTTTTGGATGAAATAGGGGAGTTATCGAAGGGAATGCAGGCGAAGTTGTTAAGGTTTCTTGAGAATGGCGAGGTGCGTCGGATTGGCGACAATGTTCCGATTCATTGTGATGTTAGGGTGATTTGTGCGACGTTACGGAATCTTGAGGCGATGGTACTTTCGGGCGAATTTAGGGAGGATTTATGGTTTAGGATAAACACGTTTATTATTCGGTTGCCGTCGTTGCGGGAGCGGATGGATGATTTGCCGGAGTTAATTTGTGTGTTAGTAAAGCGTTTTAGGAAGGCGTTGAAGTCGGATATTGTTGATATTGTCGAGGACGATTTGGTGGACGTTTTTGATATATTTACAAAGCGGGCGTTTAAACGTTTAACAGAGTATGATTGGCCAGGCAACATAAGACAATTAGCCAATACGTTGGAGTATGCTTTAGTGTTATCGGACAAGTTGCCGATAGACGTTGATGCGTTGCCGGATTTATTAGAGTTACGAAATATATCAGACGCAACAACATCAACGACAACATCTGCGGCAACATCAGTAACAACATCAACAATATCAACAGCGGCAACAGACGCGACAAAAAACGTTATTTCAATTAGAGACCGTAATGCGGAATTGCGACCGGAGGTTTGTAAAGACGCAACAATGGATTCAAGCGTAAATTTAAAACCCATAACTCAAAAAAAACAACAAAATGAAGATAATCTAGAGAATACTGGTTTACCGCCGTCGTTAAGAGAATTAGAATCGCAAGCGATCAGTCAAGCGTTGCAAAGAAACGAAGGAAACAAAGTCAAAGCCGCCGAAGAACTAGGAATAAGCCTAAAAACATTATACAACAAAATAAATCTAACAGATAAAAAATAATCTAACCGTGCGTACTTGAAATTTTCAGAATTTGCGAATAATTTTTGTCTCTTTTGTCTCACGCGTCCCTCATGTCCCACGAGTCTCAAGTTAAACACATTCCGCGATAGCGACGGGTTTTAATCCGTTGGATCATTTTGTATTTATTTTAAATTATCTATGATGATTTTGACTAATTTTTTTCCGATGATTTTTTTTGTGCCGTTTAGTGTTTTTATTAATTTTTTTTGGGTGTTGTAAATTTTTAGTTTTGTGTGGTTATTGTTTATTGCGTTTGGTGAATTTATGATGATTAGGTCGCAATTTTTTTGTTTTAATTTTGCGAGAGCGTTTTGTTTTTCGTTTTGTGTTTCTAGAGCGAAGCCGACTGACCATTGATTTAATTTTTTGATTTTTCCTAATTCGGCGAGTATATCTTTTGTCTGTTCGAGTTCGATGGTGATTCCGCTACCGGAAGCAGGTTTAGTGATTTTTTGTGGTGAGAATTGTTTAGGTTTGAAGTCGCAAGGCGCAGCCGCGCTGATTATGCCTTTGCAAGAACCGAACAAGGAAACGCAACAAGAAAGCATTTCAAGCGTACTTTCCACAAAATAAACTTCAACGCCCGCAGGGTAACAAATTGAAACCGGACCGCTAACTATTACAGGTTCAAAACCGTATTCCAACAATCCTTCTACGATTGCCAAGCCCATTTTACCGCTGGAACCGTTGCTCAAAAAACGTACCGGATCGATATATTCCCGCGTAGAACCACAAGTAACCAAAACCTTAGTCAATTTCATAATCGTAAAATTTATGTAACCGTTCACGAAAATTTTGTCTAATAAATTATCATAACCAAATTTGAGGGACAATTGGGACGATTTTTTGTAACAAAAATTGTTATCTAGTTTTCTAAAAACTATTCCTTATTCCATATTCATTAACCCCTAAAATCTATCGCTTAAGTTTCAGAGAACGGTTACCATGTTATTGTCAAGTTCGCAATATGTTTCTGTATAAACAGTTATTTGTCGAGTTCTCTTTTGATGAAATTTTCCAATACTTTCTTATCCGGCAATTTGACAAGATATTTTGAAACAAACATGTTATCATCCATGCCCGCAGATGAATATTTAACAAGAGTATCATCTTTGTCAATGCAAAAAATAATACCTATCGGAGGATTATCTCCTTCACTCATTTCGTTGTCTTTGAAATAATTCAAATATAAATTCATTTGTCCTGCATCCGCATAGTCGTATTCTCTCATTTTCAGGTCAATTAATACGTTGCATTTTAATATTTTATGGTAAAAGACCAAGTCTATGCGATAATGGTTATTATTAAATGTAATACGTTTTTGCCGTGCTTCAAAACAAAATCCTGTTCCCAATTCCATGAGAAATTCCTGCAAGTGAGTAAGAATTTGCTGTTCTAAGTCTGATTCACTGTATTCGTTTTTTTCCTCCAAATCAAGAAATTCCAGGATGTATGGATTTCGTATGACTTCCGCATTGGCGGGTGGTTTCAGGTTTTTTATTTTGGCAATAACAGCATCTTTATTGGTGGACATTGTCGTTCTGAAAGCCAGCGATGTTCCAATAGCCCGTTTCAATTCTCTGACTGTCCAGTTATTTTTGATAGTTTCCACTTCATAAAAAAGACGTTGCAATGGGTCTTCTACTCTGATTAATTCGATAAAATGAGTGTAGCTCAATCTTGACAATAAAAGTTCAGACGGCAATTCTAATTCGCCAATTGTTGATTGACTTTTTACTGAAATACAAGACAAGATACTATTCTGTATATTAGAATTTTGTAATAAGCCAATCAATGATTGGCTTATTTGAGGATATAAAAGATAAAAGGTTCTATGATTTTTCAGAGCGCTAATTGAAAATCCTTTTAATCCTCTGAGTGTTAATTTTGAAGCTATTGCGCCGATCAGATTATCTCCGTATTTTGCTCTGTCCTCGCCGTTTTGTTCGTATTCAACGATGTAATAACCAAACATCCAATTTCTTAAAGTAAGAAATTGATTTACGGATTTTGCAGCAAAACCTTGTAGAACCTCATGAACATGGGATATATTATTTACCAGTTCTTCAAAATTATTATTATTTGTTAATGACATATTAATTTCTATAAATCGACGACAAAATTACTGTTTTTTTCTTTTCGCTTTCTGAAAATCAAAACGACATGAAAACAATTGGGCATCTCTAAAAATTCATTTGTCCAGGTAGGCGGCGTTTCGCCCCGTGTTTAATTTTGGGCCGCAGTAGAGTTTATGTCGCTAATAAATGTTAATATTGCACAACGCCTAAAATAAATTTATTTTTGACGTTATGAATTATTAAAATTTAATAATTATTTTGTACGTACTACGGCGTTTCGGCGAAACGCCGCCTACCTGAACAAATGAGTTTTTAGAACTTGCCTTAATTCTTTCAATTTGCGTTTTGTTTTGTTGGTGATTTTTTTGATTGTTTTATTGATATTCTTCTGTTTTTTGGTATGGGAATTTGTTTTTTTCCGTTTAGGTATGCGCCGGTGACAGAATTTTTTTGTTTTAATATTTGTTCCGGCGCGCCTTGCGCTACAATTTCACCGCCGTAACGTCCCGCTTTGGGACCGAAATCTAAAATTTTATCGGCGCCTAAAATTACGTCTTTGTCATGTTCTACAACAATTAACGTATTTCCTAGATCGCGTAATTTTCTTAACGCTTCAATCAATCTCATGTTGTCCCGCGGATGCAAACCAATCGTCGGCTCGTCCAAAACATAAAGCACCCCCACAAGCCCGCTGCCAATTTGCGCCGCTAACCTAATTCGTTGCGTTTCGCCGCCCGATAACGTCGGCGCAGGTCGCGATAACGTCAAATAATCCAGACCTACGTCAATCAAAAATTGCAACCTGTTCACAACCTCAACCAATAAATCACCCGCAACCTGACGCTCTACCGCCGTCAACTTCCAACCGCGAAAAACTTCAATCAAAACGCCTAACGGTAAACGACAAAGTTGATCCATCGTATAACCAATCAAACGAACCGCCGATACGTCGTCCCGCAACCTACTGCCCATACAAACGCCACACTCAACTTCATCCAAAACCATACCACCCTCGACGCGAAACATCGGAACAAGACGCGACGCCTCCTCGACCGAATTATAAAGTCCCTTGTACTGAAATGAAAATTGCACCTCGCGACCAACAACGCCGCTAACATCGCCGCCGTCTTTAATATCGCCGTCTTTAATATCGTTATTTTTACCGGCGTTATTTTTATCGGCGTCGTCGTCTTGCGTTTTGTTATTTTTCGTTACAATAATTTTCGACTCAACAGAATTAGCGGCAGGCGTAACTTTTTTCGACGCTTTTTTCACGATGTTTTTTTGCGTTTCTTTTATTGTTTCTTTTGGGGTTTCTTTTTGCGTTTCGTTATTTTTGTCAAGATGTTTTTTGTCAAGATTTATTTCAAATTTAACGTTAAATTCTTGATCTCCTGTTCCGTGATAAATTAGTCTTCGGTGTCTTGCGTCTAGTTGTTCAAAGGGCGTATTTAGCGGTATTCCCGTCTGTTCGGCAAACGCCCGCAACATTGCCGCGCCTATTGGCGTATTTGTATTCGGCAGCAAATTAACGGCGCCTTCCCACAACGTCAATTTTGAATCGCATAAGAAAACCGCCGGATTAGCGCCGCGTTGTACTCCTAAACCTTCGCAATTCGGGCACCATCCGAGCGGCGAGTTTGCGGAGAAATGATGCGGCGTAAGACGTTCAAAACTTCTTCCGCAACGTTCACATGCTAGATGTTGGCTGTGAATAGAGCGTTTCCATCGCGTTTCGGGAATGCTTTCGTCCGCTTCGATTACGTGAACTACGCCGCGTCCGGTCAATAAGGCGCTTTCCACGCTGTCTGCTATTCGCATCCTACCGGACTGATCGTCGCGTAAGACGATGCGATCAATTATTAACTCTACATCGTGCCGTCGTCGTCGGTCAATATCAGGCAAACCATCAGTCCCGTCCAGCGAATACAAAACGCCATCGACGCGAACTCGACTAAATCCGTCGGCGCGAAAACGGCGCCAAAGTTCATCATAAATTTGACCAACCTCAATCGTAACCGGCGCCGCAATAAGCAAACGATGCGCCGTTTGCATTGACATTATTTTCGCAATAATTTCGTCAAGCGTTTGCGTCCCTACCGGAATATTACAATCAGGACAATACGATACGCCAAGACGCGCAAATAAAACCCGCAAATAATCTTGTACTTCCGTAATTGTTCCTACCGTACTTCGCGGCGAATGCGACGCCGATTTCTGTTCAATCGCAATTGCCGGCGACAGACCTTCTATACGCTCGACGCGCGGCTTTTGCAATTGACCTATAAATTGACGCGCATAACTAGACAAACTCTCAACATAACGCCGTTGACCTTCCGCATAAATCGTGTCCATTGCAAGCGACGACTTGCCGCTGCCGCTCGGTCCTGAGCAGACCGTCATTTTGTCGCGCGGGATTTCTACTGAAACGTTTTTAAGATTATGTTCTTCGGCGCCGCACACTATCACCGAGTTAATTTCGCTAGCGGCGTTATTGGGCGATTGCGAATTTTGCGATTGCGTTAGTTGCGATTGTGATAGTTGCGATTTTTTTTGTGTTGTTGTAATTGGGATGATTGGCGGGACGGTATTTATTGCGGCGTTTTTTTTGTCAAAATATTTTTTTAGCGCTTTACCCGTATGAGAATTTTCGCATTGTACAATCATTTCGGGAGCGCCTGTCGTTACAATTTCGCCGCCTGCTTCTCCGCCTTCTGGACCTAGATCGATTATCCAATCGGCAGTTTTGATAACGTCAAGATTATGCTCGACAACTAAAACCGTATTGCCCGCTTCGACAAATTCATGCAGAACGCCCAGCAACATTTTTATATCCGCAAAATGTAAGCCCGTCGTCGGCTCGTCTAGTAAATACAACGTTTTCCCCGTACTTCGTTTGACTAATTCGCGGGCAAGTTTTATTCGTTGCGCTTCGCCGCCGGATAACGTTGGCGACGGCTGACCTAATTTCATATAACCAAGCCCGACGCGAGCAAGCATCGACAAATAATGTTTTATTTTCGGATGATTTTCAAAATGTTCTATTGCCTCTTCTACATCCATATTTAAAACTTGGTCTATTGATTTGCCTTTGTAGCGGATTGCTAAAGTTTCGTGGTTAAATCGTCGTCCTTGACACGCTTGACATGTTACGTAAACGTCCGCTAAAAAATCCATCTCCAATTTCTGCACGCCGCGACCTTCGCACGCTTCACAACGCCCGCCTTTAATATTAAAACTAAATCGACCAGGTTCATAACCATTGAGCTTCGCCTCAGGTATCTCCGCAAATAAATTACGGATTTCGTCAAATACCTTGATATACGTCGCAGGGTTAGAGTGAGAACCGCGTCCTATCGGAGATTGATCTATATCAATCATCTTGTCAAGCAACTCTATCCCGTCAATACTACGATGAAAACCAGGATTGCCGTAACCGCGATTCAAATCACGATTCAAACCTTCAACAAGTATATCGTTGATCAACGAACTCTTGCCCGAACCGCTCACGCCAGTAACACAAACAAATACCCCAAGCGGAATCTCTACATCAATATTCTTCAAATTATTATGCCCCGCGCCGCGAATTATTATCTTACGATCCGTAATTTGACGACGACGCTGCGGAATAGGTATCGACTCAATTCCAGATAAATATTTCAACGTAATCGATTCAGAATTTGACTCCGCTAAATTTGACTCCGTTAAATTTGATTCTGCTAAATTTGATTCTGTTTCTGTTTTTAATTTAATCGAATTTATTTTTTCTATGCCTAAAATATTTGATACGATTTTGCCGCCATGAATACCTGGTCCAGGTCCGAAATCGACAAGCATATCAGCCGCCCGCATTGTATCTTCGTCATGCTCTACAACAATAACCGTGTTTCCGAGATCGCGCAATTTTGCAAGTGTTGCTAGTAGTCTGTCGTTGTCGCGCGGATGCAATCCTATCGACGGTTCGTCCAAAATATACAACACGCCGACTAATCCGCTTCCGATCTGACTTGCTAATCTTATTCGTTGCATTTCGCCGCCTGAAAGCGTTGGAGCGGTTCGACCTAGCGAAAGATATTCAAGCCCGACGTTGACCAAGAAACCAAGCCGGTTGCGTATTTCTTTCAACGCTTCCGCCGCTATTTTTTTGCCCGTATCCGACAACACTAAATCAGAAAAGAATTTTTGTAACGAATTTATCGGCAACTTGCATAATTGCGGCAACGATAACTTTTTCTCCTTAAATTCGTCGCAAGCCGTTTCAAGTTTGAACGCCCGCGCCTGCTCGTTTAATCGCTCGCCGTTGCAAAAATTACAATTCATAACCCGCATATATTTTTCCATCTCAAGACGTTGCATTTTGCTTTTTGTCTCTTTGAATTGTATGAGCATTTGCGGGATAATTCCGGCGTATTGGCCGCCCCATTTGTGATCCGCCGAAGTGTTATGCCAAGTATAAGTAATATGCCAATCGCCCGTTCCCCAAAGCACGGCGCTTTGAATTTTAGGATCGAGTTCTTCCCATGCCGTTTCGAGTACGGTGTGCGGTTGAAGGTTGTAAAATTTCTCCAGCGCTTCCGCTACGCCTTGAAATATATGACGCCGCCAACGCCCTAAATCACGCCATCTGCCAATAGGAACTATACAACCTTGCTGAAATGATTTCGATTTGTCTGGAATCAATAAATCAGGATCAAACGAATTCACTTCGCCCAATCCATCGCATTTAGGACACATCCCGCGCGGCGTGTTAAAACTGAATAGTTGCGGGCTAGGCGGCTCAAAACTTATATTACAATCCGTACAGGCATAATTCGCAGAAAGCGATAATTCAATAGTCTGATTTTTCGTAACAGAAAAAGAATCGCGATCAAGTTCAGATTGATCGGGGAAATTTACGTTAGAGTTTTTTTTGCGTTTTGATTGGGCTGGATTCAAATTCGGATTAGGCTGTTGCTGTTGCTGCTGTTGATTATTTTGGGCAAGTTCGACAAAATCGCTTGCGATAATTATGTGTCCGCCGCCGATTGCCAATGCCCGCTCGACGGATTCGGATAAACGGTTGCGTCCGGCGGCGCCGGATTGAACTATACGGTCAACAATTACCTCAATATCATGACGCATCTGACGGTCAAGTTTCAAATCGTCGTTCAAACGAACTACTTGACCATCGACGCGCGCACGCGTATAACCTTGACGTGATAAATCGGAAAATAAATCCTTAAATTCGCCCTTCTGCTTCCGAACAACAGGCGACATTATCAATAAATGAGTCGACTCCGGTATTGCTTCAATTTGATCTATAATTTGTTGACGCGTCTGAGCGGAAATCGGTTTGCCGCATCGCGGACAATAACCCGTCGCAACTCGCGCAAAAAGGACGCGAAGAAAATCATATATCTCCGTAATCGTGCCAACTGTACTACGTACACTTTGACCGCCAGACTTCTGAGAAATCGAAATAGAAGGACTCAATCCGCGAATCTGATCAACGTCGGGCTTGGGCAATTGACCTAAAAATTGACGCGCATAACTCGATAAACTCTCAACATAACGACGTTGACCTTCCGCATAAAGCGTATCAAATGCCAACGAACTCTTGCCAGAACCGCTAACGCCCGTAAAGCAAATTAATTTATTACGCGGCAAAACAAGATCAACGTCGCATAAATTATGCTCGCGAGCGCCATTGACTATAATATCAGACATAAAAGGAAAAATTAAAGGGGGAAGTTTTTAATTCGGAAAGCGGAATTAAAGATTTTGATTTCAAATTTAAAATAATCTTTCTAATCTGTTTAATCTGTGGACAAAAAAATGATCCACAGATTAAACAGATTATTTTTAATTACGCATTCCGAATTTAAACCAAACTCTGATTATTTTATTTTAATTTTTTTCGCAAACAACAATATATTCGTATAACATTGTTCATTGTTTTTCCGCATTCGGAATGCGGAATGCGGAATTAAAGATTTTGATTTCAAATTTAAAATAATCTTTCTAATCTGTTTAATCTGTGGACAAAAAAATGATCCACAGATTAAACAGATTATTTTTAATTCCGAATTCCGAATTCCGAATTCCGAATTCCGCATTACAAATTACAAATTACAAATTACAAAAATTTTTTTAGGTGTTTTATGCTTTTTTCGGCTTGTTCTAGTGTTCCGCATTCGACGCTTAGTACGATATTTTGGGGCAATGTTTTTATTATTTTTATAATTTTTTCCCAATTGATTACGCCGTCTCCGCAGGCGCAGCCGACGGCGGTACCCATAACTTTTCCTCTTTCGGCGTCTGATTGTTCGATAGAAATATCTTTAGCGTGAACGTGTACGAGTCTATGTTTAACTCTGTCTAGCCATTCGGCGGGGTCTTGACCGCCAAGATATGCGTTGCCGGTATCGAAGTTAGCGCCGATGAAATCTGATTGGACAAGATTTAAGATACGGTCGTATTTTTCGGGGACTAGCGAATAAGTTTGGTGCATTTCGAGTCCGATTTTTATTCCGCGTCTTGCGGCGATTTTTTCGGCTTCGGCGATTGAGTATTTTATTAGCGTAAAATCTTCTTCTTCGCTTGTCCAAGATTGTTTATGACCTTCGTCGGTATTGATAATAGGCGCGCCGCATTCTTTGGCGAATCTGGCGGCTTGTTTAAGATATTCAACGGCAATTTCGGGTTTACACAATGGAGTATGCGAAGAGAGACCTGAAAGTTTGAGGTTATGTTTTTCAACAACGTCTTTAATCCGAAACGGATCGTCGAGCATTGAGACGCTGTGGAAGTATCCGGCTTCGCTGAGTAATTCGCGTCCCCAGTGTACCATTGGTTCGATATATTCGTAGCCGAGTTCGGCGGCAAATTGTGCGCCCCATTCGAATGACTTATGCGAAGTCCGAACCGCCTCAAGATTGAGACCAATACCAATTTTACCCATTTTTTATTCTCCTTATTGTTAAAAAAATTTTTGTAACCGCATTTGAGGGACAAGCGGGACAAATTTTTTAATTCCTAATTAAAAAAACTATCCCTTATCTCCTACGCTCTACACTCTACTAATCATAACCGTTTTCGTTATTTTTTGCGTTATGTATATTTTTTTTGGTTTTATTATTGTTTGTGTTTTTGTTAATTTTTTTGTTCATATCCGGCGTAAAATTTTCGGGCAAGTCTAGCATTGACGCTTTTTTTGGTACGAAGAATTTTCCTGCTGGTCCTGATAATATTGCGGGCAAGAATATCAAATCTCCGATCAACGCAACCGATAGCATTGCTAGCATCATTACGCCGAACATTTGTGTTGGCGTGAATGTGCTGAATGCAAACGCCGACAAACCTACTCCTCCGATTAGTGTTGTTTGAGTCATTGCTGTTGCGCAGCGTTCGTATGCGTGTTGGTTTGCTTCGCGCGGCGTGCAACCTTGATCTATTGCCGTTCTGAACCATGTTAAATAATGGATTGTATCATCGACTGCGATTCCCATTGCTACGCTTGCCGTCATCATTGTGCCTACATCGACGGGAAATTCAATTATACCCATGAAACCAAAAACTACCGCTACCGGAAATAAATTCGGCAACATTGCCAGAAATCCTGCGATAGCGTTTCGTAGAATTAGCGCCATTACGATTCCGATCAAGATAAAAGCGCTTGCTAAACTATCGACTAATCCTGCAATCAATTCGTGTTGCGTTTTATAAACTACCGGCACCATGCCTGTAAAAACTGCTTGTACCGGAGTCGTATCTGGCGGCGGCGGTTGTTTGTTTGTCGTAAAAATCGAACTTATCTGTTTTGCTTTTGCCGTAACCCAACCTGCCGTCTTGCCCCAGATACCGAGACGTTCGGCAGGATTAATCAGAGCGTGAACCGGAAACTTCTCATCGGGGAATTGTTCCGCTAATAATTCGTCGATCATCGGATTGACTACATTTTTGACTTTGTTGATAAATAGCGAGTAGTCAATATCGCGTTTCAACGACCATACTCGCATACTTATTCGCCAGAGGTCAATTCCGTATTTTTTCTCCCATTCGGTCGCTTTCGATTTGTATTTCGTTAATTGTTCTGTTGAAATCCCCGATAATTCCGTATTATCTTCTGCCAAAATTATTTTCCGAACCGAGTCCAAACCAGCCGCTTGTAACAGCGCCGCGTCGGACTCGGTTATGTCGAGTTGTTTTAATGCTTCGGTATAATTTGGCGTTTCCGGCGCCAGTGACAAATCGCCTTCGATGGTAATGTAATCTTTGAGTTCGTGTCTGTGTCTATCGAGTTGTCCGTTTATTGCGTAATCGCGCGTCCGTCGCGTCGTCGAATGCTCGGCGCCCAATGTTTTAGGCGGCGGACCAAAGGTTACCGCAGAAACGGCGCTGCCTATATCGTCCGGCAATTCCGCTCGAAGTTTTTTACATACCTTGTCGATAAATCTATAACGTTCAAGCGTAGTCATTGGGCAACGCCGGTTGTCAAATTTCAAAACAACTTCCATTGGAACTAACGGACCAAGTTGTTCTTCTAGCGCCGTGTAGTGTGCGATTATTTCGGCATTGGGAGAATAAAAACGCATCATCTTAACGGACGTTTTTATGTTAAACACGCCCGCCGCAAAATATATCATCACGCCAAGACAACACAAACCAACCAAAAAATGATGATTGATGATAAACTTACAAACTACGCGCCAAAATGATAATATACGCGTATCTTCTATTAACTCGCCCGACAATTCGCCGGACTCCGTAAATAAAATTGAATCAGACGGCGATTTCTGTTGATTTAAATAGCGCCGTAAATATTCGACTGCTGGAAAAAAATGTAGCAAAGAAGGTAAATAAAAAAACAATAACAACAACGTGCAAAGAACGCCGATAGCTGAATAAAAACCAAATTTCATTATCGGAATCAAATGTGAAAAATAAAGCGAGCCTAAACCTATCGCAGTCGTGAAAGAAGCCATAAAACAAGGATACCATGCAATTGTTACGGCGCGTTCGGCGGCGCCGGGAATCCCTTTTTCGCGGATAGCGTCGCGATAATAATTGACAATATGAATTGCGCCGGATATTGCCAAAACATAAACTAGCGCCGGCATACTTAACATAATCGCATCGCAACGGCTGCCGGTCGCCCAAACAAGCGCTAATGATATGCCCGCCGAAATCAATGCCGTAAAAAATACAAACATCGTTACACGCAAACTACCAAGACAAATCAACGCTATCGTTACGCCAAGAACTGCGCAAACGCCCGCAAGACGATATAACGTCCGCTCGCCTTCAAGACCGACCGCGACGTTATCAACCGGAGGACCGCCCATAATTATACCGTCGATATTGTAAGGCGAGCCGACTGTCATGTCTTTCAATAATGACCAAGTCTTAGATGCAAACTTGATCAATATTGCACGTTGATCGTCTGGAAAAACAGGTTCGACGCCGCATTCGCGACCTATTTCGCGGATTTGTGCAAGTACTTTTCGCAATGCTTTTTCATTAGGTTGCGGGTGAAGTGTTACGATCATTGCCGTAGGGTATTTGCCAATTTCAAGCGGCTTGCCGTCGGCGGATGTACGATCCGGTCCAATTAACAATCCGTCTAATCGTTCAAGAATTTCCGCACGCGTTAAAAGTGTAAATCTGCTACGCGTATAACGCTCCTCAAATAAACGCAAAAGACGAGGTCCCGTTAAAACGTCTTTAAAGTATGCGGGCGGCGTTTCGGTTTCAGTATTATTAGCGGCGGCGTTAGTTGAGGTAGTTTTGGCGGCGCTATTGGGCGGTGAAATTTTAGAAGCCTTGTCAATATTATTTGTGGAAACTGGGGCGGGAATTGTTTCGTTACCGTTACTGTTGCCGTTGCCGTCTTCGACTTCGACGACAAAAGGCGGCGCGCCTGTCATCCAATCTCCGATATTATCAATTGTCCTACCTGGAACAAGTTTTTGTGCAAACATCTCAAGACGGTCGTCGTCCATTGTGCAACCTTCCCAACTTACAACAACAAAACTTTCGTATGGAAAATTCTTAAGAAACCATTTGTATTCTTGTGTTTCTTTAAATGTTTCCGGCAGCCAGTCGGCGACGTTATTGGAGTTGCTTTTGAGCGTCCTATTTGTTCCCATGCCGATAAAAGAGAGCATGAACACGACAAGAAAAATTATCCGAAAACCGTGATCGCTAAAAAATGTATTACGCATATTTGTTATAAAAAATTGGGTAACCGTTCAAGGTATTTTTTATTATTTAATGTTTTTGTTTAATTGTCTTTCGTCTTGATGGGGGTATTTTCATAACCGTATTTTTTTGACTTGCGGTTATGAAAGTTATGTTTTTATCGGGGCGAATATTTTTAGCGACTAAATATCAAAAAACAAAAATAATCATAAAGATACTACTGAATTGTTACAACTTTTAGGTAATTCTAAAAACAATTTTTTTATTTAAGCGTCGAGAACGCAGAATTAGCAAAGGAGAATTTTTAAAAAATATTTTAAATCAAAAAGTCAATTATACAGCTCGTACTTGAAATTCAGTGATGTAAAAGCGTCAAAGCCTGCCGTCCGAAAGCTAGGCAGGCGAAGGTAAACGAAAACTCAAGTGCGAACAGTTTATAATATTAAATCACGTTTTGATTCCGATTAAAAATCTCTTCTGTGTTTTCTGTATTCTCTGTGGTTAATAAAAATAAATCTGTGGTTTTTAGAAATTTTCTATTGTATTTGTGGGGCGAAAAAAATCATTTACATTTATTGTTACAAAAAATCGTATGCCAATGGGATCGTTTAAAAAAGTTTTACAGAAAGTGCAATTAAAAATTTTAAGTGTAACAGCATACTTTTTTTTTACGGCGTGTCTATATGTTCTCAAGTGTTTTAGCGATTACAATTTTTTTAGCAACCATATTTTTTACCCAACTATCCCAAATTCACGATAATTCAAAATTAAATCAGAAAAACAATGCAGAATAGCAACTATCCCGTTTATCCCTCTACAGGATCGCAAGCGTCACGCCTGCATTCCAGGATCGCAGGTGTCTCGCCTGCAAAAAAAAGGAAAGCAGGCGCTAAAGGATCGTACTCGCCGCAGGATCGCGGGCGTCTCGCCTGCATGCGGTTGTACTCAACCGCAAATTAGCGATGTTTATATCTCAACCGCCTTTTTGTTTGCCTATCGGCAAAATGCAGGCGGGACGCCCGCGATCCGTTGGTCTCGCCTGCATTTCAGGATCGCAGGCGAGATGTCTGCGATCCTTTTAGCGATTGCGGACAACAGGATCGCTGTATGATTTGTGTGAGACCGTTAGGGACAAAATATTGGTAAAAAAACGATACGAAATAAAATTGTTTGCCCCTAGCGGGACAGATGAGACAAATATTTATTGTTACAATAAATCTATCACCTACACTCTATCCCCTAAAACTCTACGCTTCTAAAATTTCGTGAACTGTTACTTAAAACGCATATTTTATCATCGCTCTATTCTTTGTTTTTTTCAAAATATTGATTTTAGTCTTTGCAATAATTCGATTATGAAATGTTTTGGATAAGCTAGATTTAATCGTTCAAACGATTCTCCGCCCTCGCCGAAAATATAACCGCTCTCAAAAAAAATTCCTAACTTACTTCTAAATAAACGTTCCCGTTCTCTACCACTTATTCCCATTGCGTCGAAATTTAACCATTGCAGATACGTACCCTGCAATTGACAAGTTTTTATTTGCGGGATTTTTGATTCGATAAATTCTTTCGTCAACTCATAATTTGCATAGATATATTTCAACAATTGATCAAGCCATCCTTCCGCTTTATTATACGCCGCTATCGTAGCCGTTGCCGCAAAACAATTCAACGTATGAAAACCGCAATCATGCGATTGCCGAACAAACCGCAGTCGCACGCCGCCATCAGGAATAATAATATTTGAAACTTGCAATCCACACATATTGAACGATTTTGAAGGCGACGTACAAACAATTACCTTACCCCGCAACTCCGGCGGCAACAATAAATAACTCGCATGACAAAACGGCGGAAAAACAATATCCGCATGAATCTCATCAGACACAACAAGAACATTATGACGATTACAAATATCCGCAACCCGCTCTAACTCTTCCAACTTCCAAACACGACCAACCGGATTATGCGGATTGCAAAGAATAAGCATTTTTGCCGCTGAATCAGACGCCTTGCTCTCCAAGTCGTCAAAATTTATCCGATAATTATTGCCGTCAAAAAGCAACGTATTATTTATCACACGCCTGCCAAGCGACTTGACCGAAGCATGAAAAGGACGATAAACCGGCGTTTGAACTATAACGCCATCGCCAATATTAGTAAACGCAGAAATCGCATAACAAAGCGCCGAAACTACGCCAGGCGAAAATACTAGCCAATCACGCTCAATACAAATTCCATGACGACGACTAAACCAAGAAATCACAGCGTCAAAATACGCCGCCGCCGGCTCCGTATAACCATAAACCAACTCCGAAGCAGCGCCGCACAACGCCTCAACTATCTCCGGCGCCATCCGAAAATCCATATCCGCCGTCGATACCGCAAACAATCCAGAATATCCAAAACCACAATCGCCATAAGAAGCAAAAAGCCGTTTGGCATTCTCCCACTTAATCGAACCATGCCCGCTACGATCAACCAACTCGTCAAAATTATAAACAACACGATTATCAAAATTATCAAAACTCATAACTTTTTTAAATGCGGAATACGGAATTATTTTTTGCAACCGTTCACAAAAATTTCGTTTATACAGATCGTACTTGAATTTCAGCGATTTATACTGCTCGTACTTGAAATTCAGCGATTTAAAAGCGTCAAAGCCTGCCGTCCGAAAACTAGGCAGGCGAAGGTAAACGCAAACTCAAGTACGAATAGTTTAAAAGCGTCAAAGCCTGCCGTCCGAATGCTAGGCAGGCAAAGGTAAACGAAAACTCAAGCGCTAACAGTTTAATAAGTTCTCATAACGAAATTTTTAGGGACAAGTGGGACAGGAGGGACAATTTTTTTGTTACAAAAAATCGTCAGAAGGATCTCAGGCGTCCCGCCTGCAAGCGGTTGACTCAACCGCCAAAATTCCGTGAACGGTTACATTAACATAACTTTATTATTTGCATCTTCGTAAAATGGATTCGCAGAATTTTGCGTTATATTCGGGCATGTTCCACAAGGGGGCATTTTTTCCTATATTTTCGGCGATTTTTATTAGTCCCGTTTCATCGACGTTGATGTCGTCTAATTTTGTCGGGCTTTTTATTAAGCGGAACCATTCTCTCAAACGTTCTATTGTTCCGTCAACATCCGATACTCCAAAAACAGCCTTGCCAAATTGTATCAATTGATTTACATTCCGTTCGCTTTGTTCCGCATACCACGGCAACCATCCCGATAACGCTATCGATAACGAAGCGCCGTGCGGCGTGTCATAAATTGCGCTCATACTATGACCGATCAAATGATTCGGCACATTCCACGCGCCAACACCCGAAGGCGCTAAACCATTCCAAGCCAATGTTGCCGCCCACATGAAAGTTGAACGCGCCGTCAAATCGTTAGGTTTAGTTTGCATTAGCGGCGTGATTTCTGTAATCGTTTTGATTATACCTTCCGCATAACGATCTTGAATCGGCGTATATGAATCGCTTTTCGTAAAATAACTCTCAAGAAGATGCGTAACCGCGTCAACAGCGCCATAAGCAGTTTGATCAGACGGAACGGAAAATAACGCCGTCGGATCAAGTATTGACGCTACCGGTTGTAAAAAGGACGACGTTATGCCGATTTTTTGTTTTGTTTCTTCGTTTGTTATAACGCTGCATCCGTTCATTTCTGTTCCTGTTGCGGACATTGTTAGTACGGAAAAAACAGGCAGCGCCGATTTAATTTCAGCGCCGCTACCGTCGTAAAATTTCCACACGTCGCAATCTGCAACCGCGCCCGCCGCTATCGCCTTGCCCTCGTCAATCACGCTGCCGCCGCCTACCGCAACTATTGCCTCAACGCCTTCTTTACGAGCTATTTCTATACCTTTATGCGTATGAGATAAAACCGGATTTGCTTTGACGCCGTCATATTCTACGAGTTGAACTCCAGCCGCTTGTAGCGATGCGGTTGTCTTGTCGTAGATACTGTTTTTTTTGATTGATCCTTTGCCGTAAAGATACATCGCCTTTTTAGCAACCGGCGCAACCGTTACGCCTATCTTATCAATCGTACCTGCCCCAAAAATAATTTTCGTCGGGTTATGGTAAATAAATTCCTGCATAAATACTCCTCATATCTTTCTATTAAAATATTATAAATAATCCGTCTAATCTTTTTAATCTGTGGACAAAAAACGATCCACAAATTACACAAAAATAAACGCAACCGTCGCGGCTACGATTATTCTATCACTTTAGGTAACTTCTAAAAAACCATTATTTATTTAACCGCCAAGAACACAGAGTTCACAGTGCAGAATTTTTAAAAAATATTTTAAATCAAAATGTCAGTTATAATATTAAATAACGTTTTGACGTAAATTAAAAATCTCCTCTGTGTGTTCTCTGTGTCTTCTGCGGTTAATAAAAATAAATTTGTGGTTTTTAGAAATGTCACTTTAAATTTGAAATCAAAATCTTTAATTCCTCATTTTATTGCGACCATTTTTTTGAAGGTTTTGTTTCGATTTTTGCTTTTGTTTTTATTTTTTTAATTTCTTTTTCGGTATTTTTTACTGCTTCGGCGTTGTCAAGGATTTCAAAATTTAGTTCAAAAGTTCTTGATTCATGCGGTTTTAATTTTGCGATGCGTCCTTGTTGTTTTTCAAACGAGCGCGTATTTGGGAAATTTATTGTTGGTTCCATTCCGCAAACGTAACCGTCGCCGTTTGCCAGTCTGCTTTTCCATAACGCAAAATACGGCAGCGATTCTTTCTTGAAAGATAGAGCGATTGCGTTATCGTTTTTGGAATTGATGAGCATTGTTTTGCAGATACCGTCTTTATCGACTGCCGGTTCAAAATAAAAAACGACTTCTTCGCTTCCGCTAACTTCTGGACCGAGTTTATCCCATTCGGGCAAATTTTCCGCAGCGACTTTAGTTCGCGGCACAAGACGGTCAAACGGCACAACAACACGCGCGCCAGGCGAAGCAAAAGGTTGACCTGTGTTTATATGATACAGTAATTCAAATTCGCCAGGCTCGGAGGAAAGATTTGTAACTGTATCGCAAATAGTGAATTTCGGCGACCTGAGATGAGTTGTCAATGTTGTAGATAATTCTAATTTTTTGCCAAATAATCTAGTCTCATAAACTTTGCCCGTGAAAGCCATCATCTTTGTATCTTTGTCGTCGGAGATTTCAACATAATTAGCCGGAATATTCGCAATACGCCCGTGAATTGGATAAAGTAATTTTCCGTTCTTGTCAAAATCAGGCGAACCGTTGCTCTCCAAACCGCATCTGACGAACCATTCGTTAAATCCTTCAAGCCAGCCCAAGCCGCTCGGATCATACAATGGAACCAAAGACGGATGAACCGGACTCATAACCGGCGAATCCCATTTCAATTCTATTTCGCCAAAACGCACCTTATAAATTCCGCAACCGCGCGTCAACAAAATATCCAATTCAAGCGCTCCGTTGTCTATCGTAAGGATGTCAATCCCCGCCGAAACGCCGCCGCAAAGCCGTTGCAAGTTAAATTCCGCATTCCGGTTTGTCAGATCGCCTTCAAAACTAACCCATTTGCATTTACTGCGATATATGCCCTTGACCGTATCAACTAACGTAACTTTTCTCATAATATACTTTCCTTAATTTTAAACTATTGAATATCCTAAAAACCTAATATTGGGTATCTCTAGAAATTGATTTGTCCAGGTAGGCGACTAAAAAAATTAAACACTGTGCCGAAGCGCCGCATTACGGTTTTGAAAAAAATGAATTTTTAGAGACGCCCTATTGAATATACTAAAAACATAATTTTATTTTTAGAGACGTTCATAAAAAATAAACCTCATTACCTTATTACTAATTACTAAAAATTAATAACGAGGTAATGAGGTTGTTGTGTTAGGAAAATTAGGCGGCTATTAAGTTTTAAATTCCTAAATTAAATCCCGTTTATTTTTGGGGGACATTTTGGACAAGAGAGACGTTGGAACAATTTTTGTTACAAAAAATCTATTCTCGATCCTTTCCTTTTTTTAAACTCTTTTTTTAAGTTTCTGCTTTAATTGTATGTTTTTTGTAATCGTTTACGGAAATTTGTTTATTAAATTACGTTTTGGCAATTTTTGAGGGACAAGTGGGACAATTTTTTTATAATTATACAGATCGTACTTGAAATTCAGCGATTTAAAAGCGTCAAAGCCTGCCGTCCGAAAGCTAGGCAGGCGAAGGTAAACGCAAACTCAAGTACGAATAGTTTAAAAACTTTATCCTCTATCCTCTAAAATCCATCGCTTAAAATTTCCGTGAACTGTTATCGTTTTTTTGGATGTTAGCCTGCTTTTTCTTTTTCAAATTCTATTACGTTGCCTTTTTCGTTCCACCATACTTTTGTAACAAAACTTTTTATCAACAATACGCCGCGTCCGCTTGCAACCATAATATGCTCTGGATCGGTCGGGTCAGGTACTTCGTTGGGGTCGAAGCCTGGTCCTTCGTCTTCTATCCTTACGTAGATTAAGCTATCATTTAGATTGCATGTGAAATGTACGTTTTTGTTTGGATCAGAATCGTTACCATGTTTAACGGCGTTTACTAAAGATTCTTCTAGCGCCATTTGGATAGCGAATTTCTCTTTGGTTGACCAAGTTGATTTCTCAAGTTGTTCCATAACTTGATCTATTAACTTGTGCGCCATATCCATATCACTCGCAAACGAACAATTATTTGACCACACCCAAGTCTGAACATTCATAAGTTACAACTCCGAATAATAAATAAGTAAAGCCTTGTAGAAATTCGGATCAATAAGTCGATAAGATTAAGACAGATTTCTATTCGTCCGCGTATTTTTAATCTTGTAATATCCGCTTGTCGAAATAACGGCAAGTATAACTTAATTTTTGGACAACAAAATTTTATTACGTTTTGATATAATCTCAAATCTTTGTTACCTACTAATCCATAAATTCCTAATCCTTAATCCCTAGTTCACAATTCCTGTCGTTTTGATAAATCAAAATGTCTAAACTGTTCACACTTTAATATTTCGTTTATTTCAATTTTATTTTACTTTCGTTTGATACTTGTAAAAGTATTTATTTGAAAGTATCTATTGAATTGCCGGTTTATAAAGTGGATTTTAAACTGTTCACGCTTGAATTTGCGTTTGCCTGCTAGTTATTTGGCGGCGGGCGTTGACGCTTTAACGTCGATAAGTTTCAAGTATGAACAATATACATTTACTCATAACCTCAAATTATTGCGCTTTAATTTTATTTGTTTTTGTTTGCCTAATTTATTGTAAAAATTGCGCATTAGGCGACATTTAATTAAAATAAAGCGTTTTTGAAGTATGAAGTATTCTGTCGGCGACTATATTATTGGAAAGAGCGGATGCCGTCGTCTTCCGTCCGTTTAATTTGGAAAACGTTGTCGAGCCGCGTAATTCTGAACGCTTCCATTATGTTCTCATCAATACCACATAGAAACAATGTGGCGCCGACTTCGCGTATTTTCTTGTTTAGCGTAATAAGCGCACGCAACGCCGAGCTGGACATAAATAAAACTTTTTCGAAATTGATAAGCAATTTCCGGCATGTCTTATCATCCAATAAACCTAGAAGTTGATCTCCCCATTCTTGAATAACAAGATCGTCATTGAGTTTCATGTCCCGACACGTTGCAATCGTAACATCTGCGATTTTTTTCAAGTCTATTCTTTGTTGAGCCATTTTAATTTATCTCCTTGATCGTCTGACCGATTCGTAGAAACGTTAGTGGTTAATTGGGTACTGTTCACAAAAACAGACTCACCCGAAAACTAAATTCATTTTGCCAGCGTAAACAAAACCAGCAAATCTAACTCGTAAAAACGAATAATATACAACCAAACCCAAAACCGTCAATCACCCCTTTTTTTAATCCGCAATTTCCAATGCAAAATGTTGAAGTAAAGAAATTAAATTTTAGTGTAACCGTTCACGAAAATTTAAGCGCTATGTTTTAGGGGGTAGGGGATATGGTGTAGCGGGGAATTTTCGTAACAATAAATATTTGTCCCGCTAGGGATAACATGTGGGTAGAAAAAAATGATACGCATTTTTAGCGTCCCGTTAAGGACGCAATGAAGGTTAAGGTTGTATTTACATGTTGTCCCTAACGGGACAAATATATTTTTGACGTGCTTTTCTACCAACATGTTGTCCCTAGCGGGACAGGTGGGACAAATATTTATTGTTACAATAAATCTACACTCTACACCCTATCTAATAAAACTCTACGCTTCTAAAATTTCATGAACGGTTACAAAAAATTAGTGTTTGTATTTATTGATCTTTTTTTTCAAATTTATCGATTGGCGGCGTTGGGACTTCGTCTAGTAATCTTTTTATTATGTCTTCGTTTGTTGTTTCTTCTGCTTGTGCTTGAAAGTTTGTGCTGATTCGGTGTCTTAGTACGGGGATTGCGCAAGATTTGATGTCGTCTATTGACACGGCGAAGCGTCCGTCCATTGCCGCCAATGCTTTTCCTCCGTGTATTAGAAATTGTCCGGCGCGTGGTCCGGCGCCCCAGTCAACTAGATCGCGTACAAATTTTGGCGCCGTTTCATCTTTTGGTCTTGTTGCTCTTACTAATCTTGCGGCGTATTGTACGATGTATTGGCTGACGGCGACGCTGCCGACGAGTTTTTGCAAGTTTACGATTAACTTTCCGCTTAATACTTTTCGTATTTCGTTTTTTTCTCCGCGTGTCGTCGAGGTCAAGATTTTTTCTTCTTCGTCTAGCGTGGGGTAATCGACTTTTATGTTGAACATGAATCTATCGAGTTGTGCTTCGGGCAATGGGTATGTTCCTTCTTGTTCGATTGGGTTTTGTGTTGCGATGGTGAAAAACGGATCGGGCAGTTGGTATGTAGTTTGTCCTACGGTTACTTCGCGTTCTTGCATTGCTTGGAGTAGCGCCGCTTGCGTTTTGGGCGGCGTGCGGTTAATTTCGTCCGCAAGCAAAATATTAGTAAATACCGGACCTTCGACAAATCTAAAATTACGTCGTCCGTTTTCATCTTCGTCTAGTACGGACGTGCCGGTAATATCGGACGGCATTAAATCGGGCGTAAATTGTATCCGTTTGAAGTTAATATCAAGAATACGGGCAATTGTACTCACCATTAAAGTTTTTGCTAATCCCGGAACGCCTTCGAGAAGACAATGTCCGCGAGTAAATATTGCGGCGAATATCTGTTTGATTACGGGGGATTGACCAATTATTACTTTGCCTAATTCGTCTTGCATAAGACGGCAATGTTGACCGAATTCAAGCAAAACATCACGCAAATTACGCGTATTCGACTGACTAGACGACGTAGTAGTAGTAGTAGTAGTAAACGGCGCAACAGGCGGCAAAGGCGGCGGAGAAGAAGAACGATCACTTGACATAATTGAAAACATGTAAAATAAGAATTTTTTTGTAAAAAACCGTTATTGGAGGGCGTTATTGTAAATCGATATTATCCCAATTTTCTTTTTGAATTTTGTCTTGATATTCTTTTGCGAGTTTTACGAGGTCTAATTTTGTGTATCGTTCTTGCGTTAGTATAGGATAAGTTGAGTAAACTAATTGAATGAATTGTTTCCAATTCCTTTTTTGTGCTTTTTCGATAATGAAATCTAATGTTTCTGTTATATTTTTATTTAAGTTTGGGATTTTTGAATTTTTATTTATTTTAATAATTGTTTTAGGCGAATTGAACGTATTTTTGCTATATTCGATTGAAATATCTTGACAATTTTCAGCGCATTTAATAACATCGGCTACGTAAGGTCCATAATGATTAAAAACCCATTCAATATTGGTAAGTTTCTGTTCATATTTTAGTGCATATTTCCAGTCTGCCAGGTAAATCATTTTTGTCAAACGCGCATCCGACAAATCATCCTTGTGCGGATAGTTCATACAAATATAAATAATAATATCCGTCAATAATTCGTTTTCCATTATAATCCCTCCTGATATGCGATTAAAAGTTTAGGCTCGGTTCTTTCGTTTTCAATAATAAAATTATCAACCACACGTAACCAAACAAAACGATACGCAATTATAAGTACATTTAATTAATATACAAGATTATACTATTCTCACTTTTAATTGCGGTTTTAGAAAATACGCATAACTATTGAGTAGTGAATTTTTGGATCAATAAATTACGTTGTATTTCGCCCCTTTTGGGGCAGCGCTTAACAACCCGCCGCAACACGGCGGGTTAAAATTATCCATCAATAACACGCTCTGAAAGAGCAATGGAAAACAAAGTTATTTTTCGTTACAAAAAATCAAAAATTAAAAAACGCTTTTTAAAGTGTGAATAGTATATTCAAAAAAATCGGGCGTCTCTAAAAATTCATTATTGATTTAATTTTAATTTTAACAATCTTATTTTACCTAATTTTTCCTAAATCATATCTAGGCGGATCGCTTTTTAAAATGACGTAGTAGATTTGACAGGAATTTTTTTAATGCGGTTTGATTTAGAAATCATAAACGATTCCAAATCCGAATGCGATTTGGTCTCTTTTGCGTCCTTCGCCGAAGACGCGTAACGTATCCGAATAATCATATCTTAACTCCGGCTTGAAACTGAGATTTTTATACGGTTTCCAATCAAAACCAATAGTAATACCAAACAAATCGCCAATGAAATTTCCCGTGTACGGACGCGCAAAACCCGATGTTGCCATCCACGTATTCGAATGCAATTGATCAATTCTAATACCGCCCGTTAACCTTGAATGAATTTTATACGTGAAATATTGTGCCCATCCGAAATATGAAGCATTGCCTACATTTGATCCGGCGCCACTTCGTCTGTTGCCCAAGTCCCATTGAAACGCATAATCCAAACGCGCCGTCAACTTCCAATTAATAACAACCGTATGCCGGTACAAAGCGCCCGCAACATGCGGCTCGCCATTCTCAAACGCTCCCGCCCCGTGATTCGCATAATACAAGGTGTACCATAACGTCATCGACGGACAACAACGCCAATAAAACCCGCCAATAATTCCATTGTCACCAAACCTGTTCGATAACGTTGAATCCGCCCCTTGAACATAACCTAACGTGATCCAGAAATCAGGATAAACATTGTAATCGAAAATTACGCCGCTATGAGATTGCGGCTCCGCATAAAATAAATTTGAATGACTATAAAACGGCGATTCAGTCGCTTGAATATGCTCATAACCTAACAACGATTCAAACTTGCCAATCTTTACCGATAAATTCATATAACCCAACGTAACATACAACTGCGGAATAGATATACTATAATCCCGCCGAAGCGTCCAATAATCAAACGTCGCATCGCCATAACTCTGCGTCAACCTCGCATCCGTCCCAAATAAAAACTCGCCGCGAAACCCCCAATCAAAACCATTACATAAATCCAATTCACGACTCAACCCTAACCAAAGTTGATTTAAAACTGGTCCCGTTTGACGAACATTCCCCATCGAAGCGCCATTGCCGCCAGAATTCGTTTGAAGTAAATCTTGCTGACCGCGTCGATTTATTCCGTTGTAACGTTGCGTCGTACTTCCGTGCGAATTAGCATAAAGCCCGCCTTGCAACCAACCATAAAACTTTACCCTCGACCACCAATTCGGAATCGCACAAACCGGCTCGCAAACAGGCGCTACAACCAAATCAGCGCCGCAAACCGACTCGCCGCAAACCGGCGGCGCAACAACAGGATCGCAAGTTCCGCAAACGCCGCCGTCGCCTTCTGCAACATCATAAATTATCGGTCCCGTAACCTTGCGATACCCCGCCGCAAAAGATACCGGAACATCAATATTAACGCCTAATTGATTCGACGTTTGACGATTGGATTGATCCGATAACAACCGACTCGTTAAAGATAATTCAGGCGGTTGCGTCAACGGCTGCTTTGCTTGCGGCGACGTTGTAATTTGAGAAAGATGAGTATTGGACAAAGATTGATTTACTGGTTGCGCAAACGGCTGATTATCTTGCGGCGACGTTGAAATTTGAGAAAGATGAGTATTGGACAAAGATTGATTTACCGGTTGAGCAAACTGCTGATTTGCTTGCGGTGGAGTTGTAATTTGAGCAAATTGTAATGGCGGCGAAGGTTGATTTATTGCGGGTTGTTGGTAATTTTGGAAAATTGCCGGTTCGGGGAACGGCGAATTTATGACGGTTGCCGTCAAGTTATTATTGGCGGACGAAATTGACGGGCGTAAAACGATAAAGTAAAAAATCGTTATGATTATCGTTACAATAATTATTAGTCTGGTTCTCATTGGGTTAAAAATGGTAATTATTCAGTTGAATTTTAGTAATGGGTCGTTTGCAATAGGTTACAAAATTATAAAAATGCGATTGCGCAAAAAAAAACGGCAACGGGATCGCCTGCGGGCAATCCGTTGCCGTTATAATATTACGTATCGAACTTGTAATTTAGTGATGTAGCGTCAAAGCCTGTTGTCTAAAAAATTAGTCAGGCGGCGGTAAATTCAAAGTCGTGTGTGAACAGTTTAAAATTTTACGATTCCTGTTATGCCGCCTGAAAACTGGTCGCGGCTTTTACCGTAATTGAAAGGTCTATCTGTTTTTTGTGAAGCGTGATCGAATCTGATTTCGGGTCGTATGATTAGCGTATTGTTTGGTTGCCATGTTAGTCCTAATGTGTATTCTGAGTAGTCGGCTTCGTTGTCGATAGCGAACCATTCGGCGCGGAAGTTTACGCTCCAGTATTGGTCTAATTTATATTTTAGGTAATTACCGATTCCTTTTGCCATAGCGTGCGTTGATTCCGTGCGATCTTTTGTATCGCTATATGACCATTGCAAAACATAAGTCAATCTGTCAGTAAGGTCAAAACTTGCGAGCAAGGTATGGAAAAATTGATTCTTGTTTGCAAAATCGCGGTCGTCGTCGTTTTTATAAATTCCTCCGCCGTAGCGCTGGTACATCATTGAGTATGTCAAGTTGAATTTATCGGTGAGTTGATATGAAACCGAGCTTAGCAATCCGTGATCGTCGTATGCGTTTTCTAAACTTGCGTCGGCGCCGGTTGTGTATGCGAGTACGATTTGCAATTTATCCGTCGGCGTGTATTCGGCAAGTATGCCCGAATGCGTCGATGGTTCAAGCATAAACGAATACGGATGACTGTAAAAAATTGCATCCGGCGCACGCAATGATTCATAACCGATATACGTTTCAAATTTACCAACTTTCACGGAGAGGTCGCCGTAGGCAAGTTGAAAAAACAAGGTCGGAATTGACGTAAAATAATCGCCGCTTTGCCAACCGTAATCAAATTTAGCGTCGGAAAAAGATTGCGTAAACCATGCGTCCGTGCCAAAAAATAAACCGCCGCCAAATCCCCAATCAAGCCCATGAGTACCGTCCGCTTCCTTAACCAATTCGACCCAAATTTGATTTATTTGAAAATCAGTCGAATGCGTATTGCCAAAATAATATCCGTTACCTGACGCCGATTCAAATTGCGTTACGTCTCGGTTATCATAATTTGCGCCTTTATTGCGTTGAATTGTTGCGCCGTGCGAGTTGCTGTAAAAGCCGCCTTGTATCCAGCCGTTAATTTCAAATCCGTGATTGTTCAAAAAGCATTTGTGAGTTTTTTTGAAGCCGGATAAAAATTTATCTGTTTCGCATATCTCAATTTCACTCGGCGAACATCCGATAGGTTCGCAAGGCTCGCAATTCGACAAATCGAGTCCGACAGGATCGCAAGGAACAACACAATCGTCTGATTTTGAAATAGACGAATTGACGAATAATAATGAAGCGGCTAATATTGAAATTGTGCAAAACGAAATGATATTTTTTTTAATTGACATAATTGTATTGTACGGTTTGTATCTGAATTTTCTGATAATTGTACGTTGCTCGTACTTGAATTTTATTGATATGAAGCGTCAAAATTTGCCGTCCTATATCTAGTCCGGCGACGGTAACGAAAATTCAAGTAAGAGCAATTTAATAAGTAGGCAGGCGGCGGTAAACGAAAATTCAAATGCGAACTGGTTAAAAATTGTAAAGACGGCTTAATTTAATTGAGTTACAAATTTTTTATCAAATTAAATTTAGCGCCCAATGTTACTCAACGTTAATTTGCGTCAATTATATTTTAACGGTTCGGACTCGAAACTTGTTTTCGGGTAATTACTAGGCAAACATGCAAAAATATCAGGAATTATTACGCATTTCGCCAAACCGCAACCAAATAATCGTTTTTTTACGCAAATTTTAACAAATAAACGAACACCTCCTCCTAAAATAAAATCGCAACAAAAAATCTATCGACAAGTTCAATTTTATAAATTGACTCTTTTTTAGAATATTTCATCAGAAATTATTTTTAAACTGTTCGCACTTGAGTTTTCGTTTACCTTCGCCTGCCTAGCTTTCGGACGGCAGGCTTTGACGCTTTTAAATCAATGAATTTCAAGTACGAGCAGTATAACCGTCGCAAAATTTTTTTAGCGAATTACGTATTGACGATTTTTATTAGGGACAAGAGGGGCAAGTGAGACAATTTTGTGTAACGAAAAATTGAGAAGGAACGCAAACGTCCCGCCTGCGAATCTGAAGGAACCCAAGCAAAACGCCTGCGATCCTGAAAAGCAGGCGAGACCAATGGATCGCGGGCGTCTCGCCTGCATTTTGCCGATAGGCAAACAAAAAAGCGCTTGAGAGCGTCTCTAAAAATTCATTTGTCCAGGTAGGCGGCGTTTCGCCGAAACGCCGCAATAGAGTTTATGATACCAATAAATTTTATTACTTCACAACGTTTAAAATAAATTTATTTCATACGTTATGAAATATTAAGATTTAATAATAATTTTATGCGTATTGCGGC
>JAISLW010000405.1 GCA_031277105.1 Planctomycetaceae bacterium
TTATGACATCAATAAACTTTAATATTTCATACGTCTAAAATAGACATATTTTAGGCTTTATGAATTATTACAATTTATTGATAACATAAACTCCATTGCGGCGTTTCGGCGAAACGCCGCCTACCTTTTTGCAAAAAAAATGAATTTTTAGAGACGCCCAAAATTAAATATCTGTTAGTTGTATTAGGATTATTGCCAATTAAAAGTCATTTACAAATGTTCTTTAATATTTAATTGACTTTTTGATTTAAAATATTTTCACAAAATTCTTCTCTGCGAACTCTGTGTTCTCACGCTTAATAAATAAAAAACTGGTTTTTATACTGCTCGTACTTGAAATTCATCGATTTAAAAGCGTCAAAGCCTGCCGTCCGAAAGCTAGGCAGGCGAAGGTAAACGCAAACTCAAGTACGAATAGTTTAGAAGTTCACTTTATTGGTATTACTTGTTTTATTGTTTTGATTGCGTAGAATTACGCATTCTGTTTTTTCAAATGGTAACTTCTGATAATCGGTTTTTATTTAACCGCCGAAAATGCAGAATTAATTGAGAAAATTTTTTTAAAATTATTTGGATCAAAAGCCAATTGGGCGTCTCTAAAAATTCATTTGTCCAGGTAGGCGGCGTTTCGCCGAAACGCCGCAGTAGAGTTTAATTCGCTAATAAATGTTAATATTTCATAACACCTAAAATAAATCTATTTTATAAGTTATGAATTATTAAAATTTAATAATTGTTTTACACGTATTGCGGCGTTTCGGCGAAACACCGCCTACCTTTTTGCAAAAAAATGAATTTTTAGAGATACCCAATTATATACTGCTCGTACTTGAAATTCATTGCTTTATACAGTTCGTACTTGAAATTCAGTGATTTAAAAGCGTAAAAGCCTGCCGTCCGAAAGCTAGGCAGGCGAAGGTAAACGCAAACTCAAGTGCGAACAGTTTAAAACCTGCCGCCCAATAACTAGGCAGACGGCGATAAATGCAAATTCATGGGCAAACAGTTTAATATTAACGACGTTTTGATTCCAAATTATTCACGTATAAATTTAAATTAACATGGGAGAATTTTTTATGCAAAAACGAATTTCGATTATATCGCTTGGGATTTTTGTTATTGGTTTATTTTTTGGTTGCGGATTTAGGTCTATTCCGGCAACCAACACCAAAACTACAACACAAACAACTAATAACAATATTTCAGTTGAAACAGACATACCCAATTTACCTAACAACGACAGTAGTTTATTTGAACCGCATAATCCTTTGAATAGTCTTAGGAATGACGAGCAAGTTTTTTTCGATACTAAAAGCGGCGCGACGTTGCCTCCAGTAAACGATCCATCAACAAATATTTTTGGCGACGCTGCCGGTTTGCCAATGATTGATACGAAAACTGATACAAATTCAACAAACGAAATTAACAATGACCCATTGACGCCGCCAATAATTCCAACACCGCCAACAAATCCAATTCCAACGCCGCCAGCGCCAACATCAACGCCAATACTAACGCCGCCGCCAAATTTAACACCAAATCTAATCCCGCCCATTCCAGCGGCGCCCGAAACAAAACCAGCGCCCGAAACAAAACCAGCGCCCGAAACAAAACCAGCGCCCGAAACAAAATCAACGCCCGAAACAAAATCAGCGCCCGAAACAAAACCAGCGCCCGAAACAAAACCAGCGCCCGAAACAAAACCAGCGCCCGAAACAAAATCAGCGCCCGAAACAAAACCAGCGCCCGAAACAAAACCAGCGCCCGAAACAAAACCAGCGCCCGAAACAAAACCAGCGCCCGAAACAAAACCAGCGCCCGAAACGAAATCAGCGCCCGAAACAAAACCAGCGCCCGAAACAAAACCGGCGTTAATTTCCGAGCGGAATCATCGGTCAATTTTATCTAGTGATATTGATCCGAATTCGGACAAATTATCGGATATTAACGTTACGGAAGTTATTCCGTTTGTTCAATCGGGAGTTGAAAAAAAAAAAGACTTGACGGGTTTGGATGTTGTTAGCGCCGGTTTTGTGTCGGAGGTTTTGAAGTCGGACAAAGTTGATTTTACTGGAGTTCATGGCGATTTATTTGTTGGTTGGGGGGTTCCGAAGTTGGCGCTTGTTTTTACTGGTTTTATGGACGGTTATATTGAGCCGTGTGGTTGTGCGGGTCTTGAGCAGATGAAGGGCGGTTTGAGTCGTCGTCATTCTATGTTTAAGGAATTTTTGAAAAACGGTTGGAGTTATGTTGCGATTGATGCGGGCAATATGAACAAGGGTTTCGGGTTGCAGGAGGAGTTGAAGTATAATTTTGTTGTTGACGAGTCGTTGCGGTTGATGAAGTATGGCGCTGTGGGTTTGGGCAATCGGGAGTTACGATTTCCGACGGAGGTTTTATTGTTGTACACGGTTGACGTGCCGAATAGTCCCAAATATTACACTTCTGCGAATGTTGCAATTCTTGCGTTTAATTCTGATGTTGTTAAGCCTTATCGCATTCTTGAGCAAGCCGGATACAAGATAGGAATAGTTTCGGCGATGGCGCCGTCGTTGCAAAAAGAGATCAATAATAAGGAGATAATTTTTGCCGATGCGGTTGAGAAGTTGCGTGAAGTTTTGCCGAAGTTAGTCAATGAAAAATGCGACAAAAAGGTTTTAATTATTCATGGTTCTAATGACGAGGTTACTGCGATTATAAAAAAATTCCCGAATGAATTTGACTATATCGTGGGCAGTAATACTCCGGCGGAGCCGCCGGTCAGACCGAATTTTGCCGGTGAAAGTATGTTGATTGAGGTAGGCGAAAAGGGTAAGTTTGCGGTTGTTATTGGTTTGTACGATGATAAAAAAACTCCGTTTCGCTATCAACGCGTACCGTTGGATTATCGTTACAAAAATTCGGACGAAGTAATGAACCGGATGAAACTTTATCAAGAGCAACTTGCCAAAACAGGGCTGAACGGACTTGGGATTAAGGCGGTAGAAGACAGCCGGACGCTTTTAGGCGGCGCTTATGCGGGAGTGAAACGGTGTATTGATTGTCACGAAGTCGCTCATAAGGTTTGGAAAAAGTCAAAACATGCGACGGCATGGGAATCGCTAGCAAACAAAGCGAAACCGGCAAGAATAAACGATCCGGAATGTATCGCTTGTCATGTCGTAGGATGGAATCGAGCGGAACAATTGCCGTATAAAGGCGGTTTCATAAGCCAAAAACAAACGCCAGATTTGATAAATGTAAGTTGTGAAGCATGCCATGGACCTTGCGAAAATCACGTTAAAGCCGAACAAAAAGCAAATACAAATTTACAAGAAAATTTAAGAAAAACAATAAAATTAACCGCAAATAATAACGCAAAAAAAATCTGTATCGAATGCCACAACGGAGATAATTCGCCTCATTTCGATTTCAAAATTTATTGGGAAAAAATAAAACACAAAGAAAATGAATAATATACAGAAATCAAAAATTTATAACTGTTCACGGAAATTTAAACGACAGATTTTAGGGGTTAGGGAATAGGGAGTAGTAATAATTTTTTTAATTCGAAAATGTAAACTGATTTTGTCACCTCTTGTCCCTTTGTAATTTAAGATTCCCGAAATTGCCTACTTAAAACCGTCATAATCGTTATATTGCGTCTTATGGAATTTATTTTTTTAATTGTGTTAAAAATTTTTTGCGATAAAAAGTTGATCGTTGCCGAAAAGAGTAATATAATTGCGCGTCGATATGAATTAGTTAGAATTTACCGTTTGAGTAAATTTTAAACTGTTCACACTTGAGTTTGCGTTTACCTTCGCCTGTCTAGCTATCGGACGGCAGGCTTTTACGCTTTTACATCGCTGAATTTCAAGTACGAGCAGTATTTGGCAACTGTTCCGAATGTAATCGCGACGGTTGCGTTCCTGTTGACAATTTTTGTAACAAAAAACTATCGCCTATTCACTACATACAATAATAAATAATAACCGATGTCATTTTTTCAACCGTTAATTACGACCGCTTTTTCAAATTACGGACTAATGCGTAGTTCGTATCTGTATCGCGATGCGGATATGGCGGTTGGCGGTGTTGCGGGCAAGCGGGACGGCGGCGGAGTTGATAAGGTAAACGAAAATTCAAATTTACCCAAAACAAAAAACACAATCGACCGCGACGCCGGAAAAATTAAATCCGGTTATGGAGATATTCTTGACATATCCGCCAAAGGTAAAGCGGCGGCGGAAGCGCTTGAAAAAACTAAATTAAATAACAACGAAACAAAAAATATTGAAACAAGCAATATTGAAACAAGCAAAACAGAATCAATCAATGCCGACTCAAGTAATGTTAAAACAAATGATTCGCATATAGAAATTGCAAACTCTACACATGAAACAAACGGCGTTAAATCGACAAACGAAACTAGCGAAACTAGCGAAACTAGCGATGAAGAAAAGTTAGATAGCGCTGATGAATTGGCAAGCGGTAAGAAATTGACGGCGGAAGAGGAAGAGCAAGTTCGAGAGTTAAAGGAACGCGATGCGGAGGTCAGACAACACGAAGCCGCACACATTGCCGTTGCTGGACAATACGCACAAGGCGGCGCTAAATATACTTATCAAACAGGTCCAGACGGTAAAAAATATGCTATTGGCGGTTCTGTATCTATAGACGTAAGCGAAGTAGAAGGCGATCCTGAAGCGACTATTGCAAAAATGCAACAAGTCGCAGCAGCCGCAACAGCGCCCGCAGAACCTTCAAACCAAGACCTTAAAGTCGCCGCAGCCGCAAAACAAACAGAAGCAAAAGCAAGAAACGAACTCGCAAAAAATAAAACCGAAAATAATAATACCGAAAATAATAATACCCAAAACAATAACAATAACCCAAAATCAAACATAAACGCCGCATATAACCAAAACTCTATACAAAAAAATACAAACTTCCCAACAAATAAAATAAACGTCTTCGCTTAACCATAAAAGAAACTTCTAAAAACCACAAATTTATTTCTATTAACCACAGAGGAAATTTCTAAGTAACCGTTCACGTAAATTTAAACAAAAGGGCATCTCTAAAAATTCATTTGTCCAGGTAGGCGGCGTTTCGCCCCGTGTTTAATTTTGGGCCGCATTACGGTTTACGTTATCAATAAATTTTATTATTTCACAACGTCTAAAATATGTCTATTTGACACGTTATGAATTATTGAAATTTAATAATTATTTTATACGTATTGCGGCCCAAAAAATAAACACAGCGGCGAAACACCGCCTACCTTTTTGCAAAAAAAATGAATTTTTAGAGACGCCCAGATGTTAAACCTCTCTCATTAGCGGTTGAGTACAACCGCATGCAGGCGAGACGCCCGCGATCCTGGGATGCAGGCGTTTCGCCTGCGAATCTGAAAGAACACAGGCGAAATGCCTGCGATTCGGTATTTTTTGTAACAATAAATATTTGTCCGCTCTGTCCCGTTAAGGACAACATGTTGGTAGAAAAAAATGATACGTATATTTAGCGTCCCGTTAAGGACGCAATAAAGGTTAAGATTGTATTGACATGTTGTCCCTAGCGGGACAAATATATTTTTGACCTTACTTTTCTACCAACATGTTGTCCCTTGTATGTTGTTAAAATTCGAAATGGGCTTTTGTATAGTCCCACTTGTTATTTTTCTAAATAGTGTTCTAATATTGGACTTTGTTGTGCATTGCTTCCGTTTAATTTTTAATTTTTCTGTATCCCCCTTACGTGTCAACATTACCATCGAATTTTGCGTCCATATTTGGACCCAATGACCTCGTTCAATTAGTTCAATACCGCTCAATAACCGAACCTGAATCTACCGCATTTATTTATCTTACTAACGGAGTCGACGCCGGTAACATAATGACGAATTCCGACCTTGACCGTTCCGCTCGCCGAATAGCGGCATGGTTACAAGAGCGTAATATGTTCGGTCAACGGATATTGTTACTTTATCCTCCGGGTTTAGATTTTATTACAGCATTTTTTGGCTGTCTTTATGCGGGCGCTATCGCCGTACCACTTTACCCCCCGCATCGTAACCGTTCCATATTGCGTATCCAATCAGTAGCCCGTAGCGCCGGCGCCGCCGTTGCATTCACTACCGAAGACGTTGTCAAACGCATTGGCAACTTTATCGACGAAGCGCCAGATCTCAAAAAAATTCCTTGGATCGCAACAACATCACTCGACCCTAGTCTGGAAGAACATTGGGTTCAACCCGATATTAACACCGAAACAATCGCATTCTTACAATACACATCCGGCTCAACCGGAACACCCAAAGGCGTAATTCTAACTCACGGCAATCTTATCCATAACTCGCGAACTATCTACACTGGATTTGAACATACACGACACGATATAGGCGTATTCTGGTTGCCGACTTATCACGATATGGGACTAATCGGCGGCATAATTCAACCATTATTCTGCGGTTGCCCCAACATAATAATGTCGCCTTTGACATTCATGCAAAAACCCTTCCGCTGGCTCGCCGCTATCACTAAATACGGCGGCACAACTAGCGGCGGTCCAAATTTTGCTTACGATCTCTGCGTAAGACAAATTACCGACGAACAAGTCGAACAACTCGATTTAAGCTCGTGGAAATTAGCATTCAACGGCGCCGAACCTGTTCTTGCCGAAACAATGGAAGCATTCGCCCGTAAATTTGAGCGTTGCGGTTTCAGATACGAGTCGTTTTATCCTTGTTTCGGTTTAGCGGAAAGCACGCTTCTTGTTTCCGGCGGTTTCCGTGCGACGCCGCCTCTGGTATGCGAATTTGACCCAGACGCACTCGCAATAGGCAAAGCAATCAACGCTACCGACGATACGCTAAAGAAAGTTAAACTTGTTTCAAGCGGACAAAAAGTTTTGCCCGACGCTAAACTTGCAATAGTCGATCCCGAAACGTGCGTTAAATGTTCCGACCGTATAGTTGGCGAAATTTGGATTAGTAGTCCAAGCGTAGCAAAAGGATATTGGCAAGAGGCTGAAGCGACGGAACAGACGTTTAAAGCTAAAATTGACGGCGATAAAACTACGACTTACATGCGTACCGGCGATCTCGGATTTATGATAGGCAAGGAGCTTTTCGTTACGGGTCGAATTAAGGATTTGATAATAGTACGCGGCGTAAATATCTACCCGCAAGATATAGAAGCGACGGTTCAACGAATGAGCGAATATTTGCGTCCTCTTGGCGGCGCCGCTTTTATGGTTAAGGATACTCCGGCAAATAAAGAGGTTCGTCCTGTTGAGCGGCTTGTGATAGTGCAAGAAGTAGAGCGTAAATTCAAAGGCGACGCTACGCCGGTTTTTGAGGCGATAAGACGAGCGGTCGCATTGGAACATGAGATTTCAGTCGAGGCAATCGTACTGGTCAAATCAGGATGCATCCCAAAAACATCAAGCGGTAAAATTCAACGTCATGCGTGCCGTAATGGTTTCTTGAGCGGTTCTTTGAATGAGATGGACAGATGGGTTTCGCCGGACGTCGCTTTCAATTTTGTCAACGGCGACGAAAATAAAAATCCAATTTCAGAAGTTATAGGAATACCAGACAGCAATGATATTGAGCGTATTGTTCGTTGTAAGGTAGAGCCTTTTGTCGTCGAGGCGCCGATTAAGCCGATAGTTCCGGCTACAAAACCTACGAAAGCAAATCATATAATTGTCAAGGAGATGCCGAGCGACGCTTCGGAAGAGAACACGGTATTGTCGTTAATTTCGCGAGAGGAGCTTGCATCGGCGGTAATGGAAGAAGTTCGTAAAGTCGCCAAAGAGCGGGCGGCAAATCTTACGCTCGAATCTGATATAACGGCGCTAGGATTAGACTCGCTTGAGCGGATGGAGATACTTGCTTCAATTGAGGATCGTTTTGGAGGTCAATTTCCAGAATCAATTTTGTCCGAATTATGTACGGCAAATCAAGTATTGGATGCGGTGTTGCTTTATCTTGGTTCGGGACCGCGTAAACCGACGGTTGACGAGCGGGTAACGCAATCCGAAATACCGGAAGAATATTATCGTATAGAAAAATTTCCAGAGTATCTGCGTTTGAAGGCTGGTTTGACGATGATTAAGGAGACGGAATTGAATCGTTTTTTTGACGTACACGAAGGCGTAACAAACGATCGGGCAATTATTGACGGCAAAGAATATATCAATTTTTCCAATTACAATTACGTCAATACTTCCGGCGATCCTGTTGTAACGGCTGCGGCAATTGAAGCGTGCCGTAAATATGGAACAAGCGTTTCGGCAAGTAGATTAGTTTCAGGCAACAAGCCGCTGCATCGCGAATTAGAGGAAGCGATTTCAAATTTTATCGGTTGTGAAGATACGGTCGTTATGGTTGGCGGGCATTCGACGAATGAAGGCGTGATCGGGCATTTGTTAGGCGAAAAAGATTTGATACTTTTTGACGCATTGTCGCATAACAGTATAGTCGAAGGCGCAATGTTATCCGGCGCTAGACGGCGTCCTTTTCCGCATAACGACTGGGAAGCGGCGGATTGGATTTTGAAAAATCATCGCAACGAATATCGTAAAGTGCTAATTGTAGTCGAAGGCGTTTATAGTATGGACGGCGATTATCCAGACTTGCCAAAATTAATTGAAGTAAAAAAACGTTATAAGACGTTATTGATGGTTGACGAAGCGCATTCGATAGGCGTGTTAGGTAAAACGGGACGCGGAATAGGGGAACATTTTGGAGTTGACCGCAAGGATGTAGATATTTGGATGTGTACGTTAAGTAAGACGTTTGCGAGTTGCGGCGGTTATATTAGCGGTTCGCGGGAGTTGATTGAATATTTAAAATATACGTGCCCGAATTTTGTATTCAGCGTAGGAATTTCGCCTCCAAATTGTGCGGCGGCGCTAGCGGCTATAAAATTATTGGATAAGGAGCCGCAACGTGTTGAAGTCTTGCATAAAAATTGCGAATTGTTTTTAAAATTGGCTAAATCAAAAAAACTAGATACCGGAATGAGCCGCGACTCCGCTGTAATTCCTGTTATTCTAGGAAACTCAATGCTAGCGCTAAAAATGTCAAAAGCCCTGTTCAAGCAAGGTATAAACGTACAACCGATCCTACATCCAGCCGTAGATGAAAAAGCCGCAAGACTAAGATTCTTCATCACATCAGCACACTCAAAACAACAAATCGAATACACCGTAAATTGCACGGCAGAAGAATTAGAAAAATTAAAAGAATAAGAGATTCTAAAAATTCATTATTGATTTAATTTTAGAGAACAGATTTTTTGTTACAAAAAAATTGTCCCACTTGTCCCTCCAGTCCCACTTGTCCCTCAAAAAAATTGCCAAAACGTAATTTAATAAAAAAATTTCCGTAACAAACGAGTTTTTAGAAACTCTCTTCTTTAAGTCAAAAATTTTTTAAAAAACCCTTAAAAATAACCTCTGTTAAAATTGAGGAAATGCAAATGAAAAAAACACTTTATTCGCGTGTATTTGAGACGCGTCGTCTTGAATCTGATTATCAACCTGTTTCGGAGCGGTTATGTCATTACAATGAGTTTCGTCATTCGTTTTCTTCTTCTGATATAGAAGATCAATCTGGTCGATGTATGACTTGTGGTATTCCGTTTTGTCATAATGCTGGTTGTCCGTTGGGTAATCCTGTGCCGGAGACGAATTCGTTGGTTTATGAGGGGCGTATTCAGGAGGCGTGTGATTTGCTTCATGTTTATTGTAATTTTCCAGAGGTTACGGGTCGAATTTGTCCTGCGTTGTGCGAGTGTTCTTGTGTTCATAATATTTATGGCGAGCCTGTGGCGATACGGCAACTTGAGTTTGAGATAGTAGAGCGGGGTTGGCTTGAGGGGTGGATAAAACCTCATTTAGCGTCTATTTCAACCGGCAAACGTGTTGCGGTAATTGGCAGTGGTCCGGCTGGTTTATCGGCGGCGCAGCAATTAGCGAGGTTAGGTCATAGCGTGGTTGTTTATGAGAAATCGGATGCGCCGGGCGGAATTATGCGGTATGGGATACCGGATTTCAAGTTAGAGAAGCATATTATTGACCGGCGTATTGGGCAACTTGTTAGTGAAGGCGTGAAGTTCGAGTTTGGCGTAACTGTAGGCGAGGATGTATCGGCGAAATATTTGTTGGGTAAATTTGATGCGTTATTGTTAGCGGGCGGCGCTATGGAGCCGCGTAATGTGGATGTTGCGGGGCGGGAACTAGCGGGGATATATTTTGCGATGGATTATTTAACGGCGTCGAATAATGCGGTCAAATCGGCGAGGTCGGATACGTCGATGTTGCGGTCGGTTATTGACGCTCGTGGTAAAAATGTCGTAATTTTGGGCGGCGGCGATACGGGCGCTGATTGTTTAGGCGTAGCGTTAAGGCAGGGTGCAGCGTCGGTTGTGCAACTTGAAATTATGCCGAAGCCGCCGGAAAAACATAATCCTGCAACGCCGTGGCCGCGATGGGCGCAAATTTTAAGGACTGGAACGTCTCACAAAGAGGGCGGTGAAAGGCGATGGAGTGTAGCGACAAAAAAATTTTTAGGGCAAGGCGGCAATGTTACGGGTGTTGAAACGGTGCAAGTGAATTGGCAGGGCGGCAAGCCGGTGGAAGTTGTGGGAACGGAGGTCAAGATTAGGGCTGAGATGGTGTTATTGGCGTTAGGTTTTGTTCATCCGAAACATGACGCTCTTCTGGGAACGTTGGGTGTAGAGTTGGATGCGAGGGGCAATGTTAAAGTTGATCCAGTTACGAAAATGACGAACATAAACGGAGTTTTTGCCGCAGGAGATATGCAAAGTGGAGCGAGTCTAATTGTAAGAGCAATAAACAGCGGACGCGAAGCCGCAACAGGAATCGACAATTACCTAATGCAAAATTAAAAAAATTATTTTTTGGTCAACCGATTAGTCATTCGTTGTTTCAATACAATTTTTATAAAACCTCATTTTAACCTAATTTTTCTTAACTTAACAACCTCAGTAGCAACAAAGCCCCCACAAAACAAACCTCATTACCTAATTTTTTAACGAGGTAATGAGGTTGGGTTGATTCATTTTCTACTGAGGTTTTTTTGTAAAGAAAAATTAGGTTAAAACGAGGTTTTATAAAGATTGTGTTTGGATTTTAGAGAAACCTTAATGATTGATCATTTGCCCAAAAAATGAATTTTTAGAGATGCCCATTGGAAAATAAAGTTATTTTTCGTTACAAAAAATGTTATTTGAAAAAACGAATACTTAACGGATAATTCCACACAATACCATCATTAGCTTTAACACTGCCAATGATCGGAAACACAATACCAATAATTGACAAAACCGCTAATGTTACAAAACCAATACCGACAAAAAGCAGAACGACACTTACAACAGCATAAATAAACTCGCTCAATAACCAGTTTATAACGATCTTGCCGTGTTTATCAACCAAAGGTTCTTTATCCTTATTAATTACCCAAAGAATAATCGGCGCAACAACGCCAAGCACTGGCAGGATAAATACCAAAAGTTGCGATAAGTGAAGCAACATACAGTAAGTATTGGGCTTCATTCCCCAAAGCATAGTATCAACCGATTCTGTTGTTGATGTTGTTTTTTCTGATGAATTTGACATATAAAAATTATTGGATTGTTATTGAAAATTTTCTTCATTATCCTTTTTTAATTACTCAAAAGACAACAAATTTACCCCAAATACTAAAATTCCGCTTACACCTCCGCGTACTAATTTCGATTGTACTTGCTCCATTAGTTTTTACATGGTTTTTAAACTGTTCACACTTTACATTTCTATAACTACAGCCTGCCTAGCTATTCGTAGAGATGTAATGCATTACATCTCTACATCGCCAAAGTTCAAGTGTGATCCATATAAATTCAACCCGATTGAACCGCAACTGAATTTTCGTAACAAAAATTCCATATCAGCAAAATCAAAACTCTATCAATACAAACGCTAAAGAATTGTAACAGAATATTCATAATCCCACAATAGCGCTTTTAAGCTGTTCACACTTGAATTTGTAATTTACCGCCGCCTGCCTAGATAGGGTGTTAAAAATTGATCAAAAATATTTTTTCACTAATTGTAATGTTTATTGTTATACAATATGCGTATTTTTTTAAAACCACAATTTAACGTATGAAAAGTATAACCTACGTAATCAGTAGATTCTTTTTAAAAAATTAAAAATTCTGCAATTTTTTACAAACTGGTATTGTGTTGTTTGACAAATTGATTTACATTACCGCGCCGTGTTACAAAATTTTAGATCAAAAGAGATGAATTTTATTTTTTCTTTATTTTGCCCCCTGTTGTATTTTTCTTTTTTAGTTATATTATCATTCGTTTGATGGATCGTGCGATTTAGGTAAATTAAGAATTTCGTATATTATCGCTATCGCAATTCATCTGTTTACAACAAATTTAACTGTTCGCAATTGAATCACGGTAATGCAAAAACATAAATGCCTGATTTTCTATCAGAAGGCAAACGGCATTAAATGTGAAAATGCAAACGTAACAGTAAAAAATTTGTTTATTAGAAAGTTACCAAAAGTTACAAAAACTCAATTTAAAAAACGAGGAAAAAATGAAACGAATTATCAGCATGATTTTAGTTCTGACGCTTTTTTGCGCCATACAAAATCCATTAGCATTAGGTCAACCTGGTAAAAAACCAAGCGGCGGTAAACCTGGAAATAATCCATTCGGCGGAGGTAAACCTGGAAACAATCCATTCGGCGGAGGTAAACCTGGCGGTTTTTCAAACGATAAAAATATTCGTAACGCACAAATTGCCGGTCTTGTAATCGGCGGCGTTCTCAATAATCTTTCCAATCGCCCGCCTAACCGTCCGCCATTTCGCCCTCCGTACCGCCCGCCATATCGTCCGCCAGTTGAAGTACATTACGTTCCCGCTCCAACTTACGTTCAAACGCCATCCGTTGTTACTCCTGCAACAGTTCAAAACGCAACCGCTAACGCCGCCGAACAAGTTAAACCTTTGACATTGACCGAAAATCCAACAATCATAAACGCGCCGCTTGCGCCAAAAGATATTGTCAATAAGGCTAAAAAAGACGTTAATAAAGCAATTGAGAAAAAATTAGACGATCTCATAGAATTACTCGAAGAGTCAGTAATGTCCGAAGAAAGAGCAACCGCTATCGCACAAAAATTTATCAGCGAAGGTAAAGATAAAAAGAAAGTCTCAAATTTTCTCAGCGCTATCAACAACGACAATTCCGAATTCGCCGAAAAAATTGTAATGGAGCTAACAGACGATCCTCTCGAAGGAATGAAAATCGCCGGAGAAATCAGTCTCAGTAAAAAAATTGCGGAATTTAGCGATTCTATTGAAAGCGATGAATTTTCAAAACAAGATTCAAAAGAACTAGAAAAACTGATTAGCAAAGCAAATTTACCGTCAAAAACTAAAAAAGAAGTTAAAAAAATTATCAACATACTAGAAAGTAATCTGGAAGTTCTTGAAATTCTTAAAGAGTACAAACCATCGACCAAAACGACAATTTTGGCGCCGACAGGAGTTGTTACTGTGATTTATTGTCCATCGCTTCAACAGGACGTTGCCTACGCACTTGATGATGATACATATATTGTCAACGGCAACGAGGTCGCAAAAGACGAAGAAGATATTAGCGGTTCATTTCCCAAAGTTCCCGCTTACAATAATCCCATATCACAGTCAACACAACAAATATCACAAATCAGTTTAACAAATTCAACCAGCCGAACCGCAACCTACCATCTCGACGATAACATATCACGAAAATTAGAATCCGGCAAAAAAGCAACCTTTGACGTTCCAAGTTCCGGCGTCGTTCACATTAGTTCTCAAGGACGTTGGAAAGCCTTTACTATTGGCGCCGGAAACTACGATTTCGATTATACCGGCGGAGCCTGGTCAGTTGTTTCAAAACCCATCACCGTAACTTTGGACAACTCGGCAAACCCATTGCCGTTTACTTGCTTTATTGACCGGACAGAATACACAATCGACCCTGGCGACCGAATCTCATTCACTTCAAGTAACGGCATTCTTGATATTCAATTCGCCCGTAATGAAAATACTAACAACCGCGCCTCATACATAATCGAAGAGAGCGTTACCTACAAAATCGGACTCGACCAAAAAGATAATAAATGGGCTTTGTTCCAATAAACGATTTTTCGTTACAAAAAACATAGACGTATTTATAAGTATTATTTTTTTGTAACGAAAATTATCGCTTATATTCAATAAAACTCTATACGCGAAAATCGTTTTTTCGCATTAAAAAAACAGAAAACGTAAACCAAATTACGTTATAAGAATCGTGCTTAAAATTGAGGCTATGCGAACTGTTTAGTTTTAGTTTATTAAGAGAGTTAAATTATGAGCGCTTATTAAAAAATTAGGAGAACTTAAAATGAGAAAATTTGTATTATCCGTTGCTTTATTTGTTGCGGGAATATTCGGAGGGTTTAATTTTAATATTTACGCCGATTGGTCTGATGCAGGCACGATCAACGGCGTCCGAATTTACCGCGATAACTTGACAGGATTAGAATGGACAACGACGCTCGGTCGCGTTCCTTCTTCGGATCGGGGTAGTTCGGCTCGCGATATGGTCGCTCAATACGGATTCCGCCTTCCGTCATTTTTTGAACTACAACAAATGCAACGTCACGGCGGCTTCGCACCGCTTAATATCCGCAGCGCTATCGGTAATTATTACGAAACAAGTAATAGCAATTATCTCGCTAACGCCGCCATCAACGGATTTCAAACTCCACAACAACGTAAAGGAACAGGAAGAAATTGGGTAATCGGAGTACGCGAAAGTTCAGATACGCAAGTTGTCGTAGTTCAAACTACAACAGTTCAAGAACAACAAGTTACCGTAACGCCAACCCAAACTAACACGAACAAAATTACAACAACGCCAACTAACGTAACAACAAACTCTACACAACCAAAATCTACCATCACTCCGGTCGCATTTAACGAAGTAACTGTAACGGCAACACCCGCTACAACAGAAGAAGTTACCGCCGCGACAACAAATCCGACAACTCTCCCCAACCCGCTACTACCGCCAATCCTACCGGCGCCCGCAAACATAATTAAACCGACGTTAGCCGCCGTTAAAGAAACATTGGAAGAAAAAATAGAACTAATCCGCGAAACCTTGACAGAATTAAGCCCGTCAAATGAAACGATAATCGCAAAACTAAAAGAGAAAAAAATAAGCGCCGCCGATCAAGCGGCAATGCTGACCGCAATTGAAGAAGGCGATTCCGCTACAGTTCAACGTATCTGGCTCGAAGCGTCAGACAACGTCAAAGAAGCCGGACAATTGTCCAAAACAATTAAATTAAAGACGGCATTGGATACATTTACTGAAGAATTAGAAGACGAAGACGCCCCTTCTTTCAAATTATTACGCAGAACATTCGATAAAAATAAATTGGATAAAGACGCAGATAAAAAAATTAAACCCGCTTTACAATCTGTCGAATTATATGTTGAAGTTTATGAAAAATTACTTGCCATGCGACCCGCAAAAAAATCAAAATCAAACACAAACACAACTACAATATCAACAGAAAATTTTGAAATACCAGAAGACAACGTTACTATCATTATCCAGCCAAAACAAAACCCTAAAGAAATTTTCGCTATTGATGAAAGTACGTTTATTGTTGGTAAAAAGACGAAAAAACTTGATGTAATCAATGGTTCGCTTGATGATTTTATGCCGAAGTTGCCTTTTTCGGAAGCACAGCAGATTGTCAGCGAAGATAGCGGTAATCAAATTACATTATCAAATCCGGCAGAAAATAAAGACAATATCAAGTTTAGCCTCGCTGATAGAGGAGAAAAATTAACGCTTGCCGTCGGAGAGACTAAGTCTTACGCCTTGCCCGCAACAGGTCAAATAAAAGTTTACGTAACCAAGACCCGCGCCGCTGCCAACCGTAGGAGAACCGCCCAAACATACCAAGACACGCAAACCCTCGCCGTCAAAGCCGGAATAACCTACGACTTCCAAATCGACGCAGATAAAAATGTACAACTCGTCCCGCGTCCAGTTGACATAACTTTGGATAATAGCGAAGGAACAACAGCATTCAATTTATTAGTAGATGGACAAACTACGGTTGTTGAAGTTGCCGAAACTAAAGTATTCAAATCTGACAACGGCGTCTTGACAATTAAATTCGCCCAATCAAACGATGCAAATGATACAGTCTCAATCGACTTTTATAAATCGCAAACTTGCAAACCCGCCGTATCGAAAAAAGAAGGAAAATGGGCATTGTTCCAAAAATGAAATTATACGGAACATAATTAGATTATCTCTAAAAAAATCTGTTCAATCTATGAATCGTTTTATACTGCTCGTATTTGAAATTCAGCGAGTTAAAGTAGAGACGCAATGCATTGCGTCTCTACGATAGATAAGCAGGCGAAGGTAAACGTAAATTCAAATGTGAACAGTTTAAAATATTGTAACCGTTCACGAGATTTTAGAAGTTTAGAGTTTTAGAGTATAGTGTGTAGCGGTGTAGCGGGACAATTTTCGTAACAATAAATATTTGTCCCTAGCGGGACAGGTAGGACAAATATTTGGGTATCTCTAAAAATTCATTTCTGTCCCGTTAGGGACAACATGTTGGTAGAAAAGCAATGTCAAAAATATATTTGTCCCGCTAGGGACAACATGTCAATACAACCTTAACCTTTATTGCGTC
>JAISLW010000415.1 GCA_031277105.1 Planctomycetaceae bacterium
ATTCGTACTTGAGTTTGCGTTTACCTTCGCCTGCCTAGCTTTCGGACGGCAGGCTTTGACGCTTTTAAATCGCTGAATTTCAAGTACGAGCAGTATAAACAAATTTCCGAGACCGGTTACAACTACTCAATCCTATTAAATCCATGAATAAGATATTATTTTTTATTTTTTTTATAAGTTTATATTTGTTTAATTTTGCAAGTATAACCGGCGGCGTTGTTTTCTCTCAATACGGCGGCGGCGTAATTTTTATGAATGAGCGGTCGTTTTCTATTCCGTTTCAGATTACAAATGACAATGCAATAGATCGCGTGCAGGAGGTTGAATTGCTTGTTTCCAAAGATCGCGGCGTGCGATGGTATTCTGTTAGTCGCAAGCCGGCAGAGTCAAAGTTTTTTTTATTTGAAGCGGAGTCGGACGGCGATTATTGGTTTGTTTTTAGGATGATTACCGCGTCCGGTTCAATTAAACGTTCAACAACCAATACGCCGCAAATACGCGTCCGCATCGATACGACGACAAATTTAAATCAAATAAATAAATCAAATTCACAAAATAATATTGCAAAAATTTCACGCCAACAACAAACATTAAACCAGCAAAAACAAATCGCCGAAGGCGCCATCAAACCGCCGAAACCTACTACATTTGTAAACGACGCAGAAAAATTTTTAACCAAAACAGAAAATAAAAAATTTACAAAAAAACAAAATCAACAAATTGACGAATTGACTGCTTCCGATTTGCCGAATAAAAAGTTATTGATTGAAGCAGACAATGAAAATAAGATAAAAACAAAACCTGAAATTGCAAAACCTGAAATTATAAAACCTGAAATTACAAAACCGGAAACGGTAAAAACTGAAGTTAGCGGATCAAATAAAAAAACAGATAAATTAAATAAGGACGAGCGGCGAGCAATAATTTTGAAACGTTTATTTGATGATTTTGCGGCGTTGTTTAGTGCGGAGACTGATGATGCGGGCGACGGCGGGTTAGATGTTAAAAAAAATATTGTTGCGAATGTTGATATTGCAAGCGGCGAATCAGATAATACCGACAAGAACAGTTTGGCGAATAATCGTAACGAAAATAATAATATTGTTAAGAATGATGCGATTGAGTCAAATTTAAGTATCGTTTCGGAATCGTCTAATATTGCGCAGGCGGTAATGGCAAGCGGATCGGGAGCGATTGCAAAAAATTATAATAATCCAGCCGACAACTCTGAACGCAATACGAATCAAAACAAAAATAAAAACAACAATAAAATCAACGACCAAAACAACGCCAAAGATAACGCCAAAAACGACGCAGGAATTAATAATGAGAAGAGCGATAATGTTGATGTTTGCAAGGTGCGGATTACTGGAGTTACGATGAATATTGCGACGGAACCGTATCAGATTATTGTCAAGTGGGATTGCGGCGATTTGGCGAAGGCGGGCAAGTGGGCGGACGTGTTGCGTAGCGATTCGGCGGCGGGAACATGGCAACCGGTAGCGATTGGTTTACCGAACAGCGGCGAATATTGGTGGTATGTTTCGCCGGAGGACAAAAAACCGTTTTATCTGATGATAAGAACGCGAAATTCTGTTGAAGTCATCGGCGAAGACGTAACAAAATCGCCAATTACTATCCAATAAACCAAAAAGTAATTTCTAATAACCAGTTTTTTATTTATTAACCACAGAGGTCGCAGAATTCGCAGAGAAAAAAATTTTAAAAAATTATTCTAAATTAAAAGTCTATTGTAATCTTAAATAACATTTCGATTCTAATTAAAAATTCCTCTGCGTACTCTGTGTCATCTGTGGTTAATAAAAATAAAATTGAACTATTGGAAATTTTAGCGATAATTTTTGTTACAATAATTATTGTGCGTTTTTCGCTTCGTTATTGTTTTTAGAATTTGGGCGGATCAATTATCAAACTCTGTTACCATGACGGGCTGTGAACATCAAGAGGTCCTTCCGGCAATTTTACATCGCTTAATTCATAATACATCGGACAATTTGATCTCATTGCAATCGGTAAATCGCGTTGATTCCACATTACAACTGATTCGTCCGCAAGCCGCCAACCTTGCGACGAATAAAACGAAACCAGATATTCCTTGCAATAAAGAATTGCAAATTGGAATCCGCGCCGCGCCGCTTCCGCTAGGGCAAGACGTAACATTTCGTGAGCGACGCCGCAATTGCGAAATTTAGGATCGACGCAAACGCCTTGAATACTTGCCACGCTATAACGAAAATTCCACGTTGTTGTGATTGAACGAACTACTGCCGCAATATGACCTATTATTTCGTTGCCGTCGCTTGCGACAACCGAAAATAACGGCGGCGTGCTATGCCATGTTCGACCGCCGCGAAATATCTCCGACCAGTCAGGAAAACAATGACAAAGCAATAAACGTATGCGAAAATCCAAACCAGAATCTATCGCAGACTCCTCAACAACTTTTACAATATATTGACTCACGGATATAACGAAAATATAAGACTCGTACTTGAATTTTCAATAATGGCAACGTCTAATAACCAGTTGGCATCTCTAAAAATTCATTTTTTTGCAAAAAGGTAGGCGGTGTTTCGCCGCTGCGTTTATTTTTTGGGCCGCAATACGTACAAAATAATTATTAAATTTTAATAATTCATAACGTCCAAAATAAATTTATTTTAGGCGTTGTGAAATATTAATATTTATTAGCGACATAAACTCTACTGCGGCGTTTCGGCACAGTGTTTAATTTTTTTAGCCGCCTACCTGAACAAATGAATTTTTAGAGACGCCCTAGAGATTTTTATCGAATAATTTTTCTTTATTTATGATAGCGTTTCTCATTTTGTATTCGACGTTTTGTAGGAAGTTATATTTTGTTTGTTGTTTTATGTCGCGTTGTGGGGTTGATACATTGATTGGGTTTTCTCCTCTTGGGAATTTTTCGACGGCGTTTTTTCCTGTTGTGATAATTGCCAATGCTTCATAGTATTCTTTTGAATTTTTTGTTAATTTTGCCAAGCATGGGCTAAGTTCGGGTCTTGTAAATGAAATATCCCAATCTAATGCGACTTGTCCGTCTGATGCGCCGCTTCTGAAAACTTTTTTGTAACCGCAGATAGCGGCTAATCTGGTTAGTTGTTCGTCTGACAGCGGGCTGCGTCCAAAGCGATTATTGGGGAATGAAGTTAGATACGTCGGGTAATACGGCGCATTCAAATCTATCCAAGTTAAAACGCGTTCAACCGCTTCCGAATTAGTCCGCCCGTCAATATATACGCCTAATTCTTTACGTTTTGCGTCTATTTCCGTTTTCGGATGACCGTTGAGCAGAACTTTTGCAATCCGGCTTTGCGTTGAACCCCACGCATAAGGTTTTAACTTAACATGAGGTCCTGCGCCGACTACTTTGATTAAATTCTTTTGGTATATTTCAACGTATGACTTATTAAAAATCGTGTTCAAATCGCCTGCAAGGTTAGGCTTTTTTGGATTCTGTTCGACTTTGCCGTAATCATGACATTGCACGCAATACTTATCAAACACAGGTTCTTGAACTTCTTTAACATAACTGAAAAGTCGCGGTTCGCCGTACCATCCGTTCATTTGTTTCGGCGGTTTGGTCAATGCTTTCGGCGTATTGGGCAACGGCGGGAAAGTCGCAAGTCTATCTTCATGACAACCGACGCAGCCGTTTGTTTCGCCAGGTCGAATAATTATTCCGCTACGCATTGTTTGTATCATTTGTCCGTGTTCGTCGAGCAATTGGAAATATACAAATTTATCCGCCGGAACTGTAAAATGCACGCTGCCGTCTTCTTCAACTGGAACTGTTCCAAGTATGCGTTTGTTGATAAATTCGTACCAATTCATGCCGGGACCTTGTTCGCCGTGTCCGTTGCCCCAACCTTTTGGCGACCATGTTTGTTTCTCCGGCGATTCGACGACGCGTAAAAATTTCACGCTTCCTTTTTTTACGTCTTTCATTCCTAATCCTTCATAGACGTTTGTAACATAAAAGTTACCTGTTGTTTTTGTGTAATCTGCTTCTTGTATATTTACGGGCGGCGGCGTTGTGGGGCGTAACGGCGTCGGGTCAAAGCAACCGTGCGATGTGGGAATATTTTTGTCGTTATAAATAACTTCCATCGTGCCGTCGCGACCGAGCAGATAGATACCCATTTTTTCGCCTTGTCCTGTCATGCCGGACGCAAGAAACCACTCCGCCGTCAACGGAAACGGGTCTTCAAGTTTCGGGCGTACTCTTACAAACGTATCGTATTGTCTTGCTTCGGTAAAGGATTCATTTGTTTCGTCGTCAACTAGATTTATTGCGGACGGCGGCCATGTTTGCAAGACAGCTTTTTTGCCGTCGATTCCTTTTTGTCTATCGACTAATGCGATTGCTCCCCATGGGCGGTCGTGTGTGGAAGTGAAGGTAGCGATAAATTCAGACGAACTGCCTGGAATCATTTGGGCGTCGATAACGCCTCCTGGCGACGCGGTATTATTTCCCCAAAAGATAGCGTGATTAAAGCCGTCTGCGGTAGTTATCCATACGCCTTGAGCGTCGCCGAAGTTGCGGTCAACGTATTCCCAACGGTCGTAAATTATTCGTCCGTCCGCCGTAAGCGACGGGTGCCCTTCAAATAGCGTGCTTTTACCGATTTGGCGAATATTTGAACCGTCGTAATTCATCTTGTACAAATTGCACATAATATGTCTGTTGCACATACAATATTTCGGCTCGCGCGTCGCCGCAAAAACTATTTCGCCAGTCGGCAAATAAAGCGGATCAATATCGCATACGCCGGACAAAAAAGTCAATTGAGTAAGCGGCGTATTATTGAGACTGTTATTTTTTGTAACGATAATTGTTTTTTGGTTTCCTTCAAGGAACGGTTTGAGTTGCAACTCGTAAATATGATAATCGTCTTTAAAGTCGCGGCGAATTGAGACAAGTAATTTTGTCGCATCAAATGACAGACAAGGATCACGCACGATACCTTCGGGGACTTCAAGTAGGACGGTAACAGAATCGTCTTGTGGATTCCAAATACGCAAGGAGCTATTTCCGCGAAAACTTCCTGTATTGATTTCGCCGTTTTGGAAAATGGTAGCGGTGTTGTGGTGATCGGGGCGGTATTGTTCGCGGGTAACGTAGATGATTGGTTGCTTTTTGAGAATATTTTGGATGGCGTCGCGTTTAATTTTTTCGGCGGCTTTGCGTTTAGCGGTTAATTCGGTTATATATTTTTTGCGTAAGTTTGTTTTAGCGGCGTCGATTTTGCCGTTAGTTTGGAAGTTATCCATTCGGATGTGCGCCCATGCGCCGGTTTCTTTATCGACGACTTGCAGTACGAATGGTTTATTTTTGAGGTCGGCGACGTTCCAGATGATTTCGTCGAGTTTTTGTGAATTTGTACCTTGTGCTTTTCGGGCTGGTTGACCTATATTTCCATCGTCAAGAACGGGGCAAAGGGCGACGTAAGTCTGTTCGAGTTTACCGCCGCCAACTAATAATTTTGCTTCGTTGTCGTCTATTATAAACACGGGCGATTCGATAACGCAAATTGTGTCGTCGGTAGGATTGGCGTTTTGGGTTGATTCTAATGTAGTCAGGTAAAATTTGCCGTGTTTAGAATATGGAATTTTGTCGTTATGAAATTCCGTATTGCGATTTCCGATGGGTTTAGAATTGTCGCCGTCGATAATATGCCAGCCGTTGCCGGCAAGATCGCCAGACTCAAAATCAAATACTACAGGTTCTGCAAAACACGAAACAAAACAAAATAAAGTCAGACAAAATATCGTAATTGTCAATATTATACGCATTGTTAAATTCTCCTTTTAATTTTAGGGTTAGTGAATAGAATTTAGGGAAATTGTTTTTTTGTAACAAAAAAATTGTCCGTAAGATTGCGGGTAGTCTGTAGGATCGTCGGCGTTTCGCATGCATGCGGTCAAAACGCCGGCGATCCCGTATTTGTTTTTTTGTAACAAAAATTATCTTTAATATTCTTTTTATCCTTGCAATTTAATTTACGAACAAATTAAATTTACGACCAATTTAAATTATCGTCTGATTTATCGTCTAATTATGGTCAAGGAATGAAAAATTGTATATGAAAAATACCTATTGTCAATCTTAACAAGGAACGCAACCATCACGCCTGCAATTTGTCTGAACTATGATTTGTGTGATTATTGTGATTTGTGTGATTAGTATAAAAATTACACAAATCATAATAATCAAAAAAATCAAAGTTCAGACAACATTGTTCCGGTTGTTCCTATACTGCTCGTACTTGAAATTCAGCGATTTAAAAGCGTCAAAGCCTGCCGTCCGATAGCTAGGCAGGCGGCGGTAAACGCAAACTCAAGTGCGAACAGTTTAAAATAATCTTTCTAAACTGCGTAATCTATGGATCGTTTTTAAAGCGTATCACAGACCAACGGATCGCGGGCGTGTCGCCTGCTTTTTGTCGATAGGCAAACAAAAAATCTGTTGAGATTTCAACCTCGCTCATTGGCGGTTGAGTACAACCGCTTGCAGGCGAGACGCCCGCGATCCGGCGGCGAGTACGATCCTTTAGCGCATGCGTTCCTTTTTTTGCAGGCGGGACGCCTGCGATCCTACAGACAATTTTTTGTAACAAAAAACTGTTCTCTAAATTTCTAAAAAACTACTCCCTATCCCATATTCCCTAACCCTAAAATTTGTCGCTTAAATTTTCGTGAACGGTTACTTTTTAGAAATTCTCACTATTTTTTTAGAACATTCTTTTTTATTCAAGGATACAAAAATCAATCGCCGATAAAAGACAAAATAGAGTCTGTCAAATTACGCATATTACGCATGTTTGATATACGTATCGTACTTGAAATGCAACGATTTAAAAGAGTCAAAGTTTGTCGCCGATAATTAGGCGGGCGAATGTCAATGCAAATTTAAGTGTGAACAGTTTAAAACGTAAACAGTTTACTTGGAGTTAAAAATGTTACAAAAATTTATCTTTACGATAATTTGTACAATCACAATCAGCGCCGTCTGCTTCGTGTCAGACGCACAAGCACAACAAGGCTTCGGACGACAATGGGCAGGCGCTTATTATTCGCAAGATTGGCAACGATTCATGTATTATCCTTACGTCTATTATCCGCACAATTATTACTCCGCCGAATATTTTCGCAGTTACGAAGATATGTATAACAGATACCCCGCCGAAATGAGAGTTCCCGCATACAATAAAGATTGGATTAATTTCTACCCCGAACCGCGAAAATATCACAAAGGACACCATTTCAGATTAGATAGTTTATAAAAAATATACGTATCGTACTTGAAATTCATCGTACTTGAAATTCAATGTTGTCAAAGCGTCAAAAATTGCCGTCTATTAAATAAGCAGACTAAATGTAAACGCAAATTATAAAGACGACCAGTTAAAAACTATTCGCAAAATTTGAAATGAAATAATAAGAAATAGTTTTTTTGTAACGAAAATTCAATCGCTAGCAGTTTAACATTTTTACGAGAGTTTAAAGAGTTTAAAACGATCATATCAAATTTAATGAGTGCAAATAATAATGTCGGCATATTGGGGCGTATAATAGATCGGGGCGCGGTTGAGGCGATAGTTAGAGATGTTGTTACGTCGCAGTTGTTTTCGCATAAAGTCGATCAGAAAAATATTAACGCCGCATCAAATATAACCGCTCCGAAACTTGTCGTAAGTATTTCAGCAAGACACGTGCATTTGACGGATAAAGACGTGCGGACGTTGTTTGGTTACGACGAGTTAAAAAAGAAGAAGGACTTGTATCAAGAAGGATTTTATGCGGCGGAAGAAACTGTAATGATAGTTGGACCGCGTCGTCGAATGCTTCCGACGGTACGTATTTTAGGACCGACGCGACCTGAAACGCAAGTCGAATTAGCTTTCACCGATGCGATTTCGCTTGGGCTTGATCCGCCGGTTCGTGAAAGCGGTAAATTATCGGGGACGCCAGGTTGCGTTTTGGTGGGACCTAACGGCGTTGTTGAATTGGATCACGGCGTAATTCGTGCGGAACGGCATGTTCACATGAATAAGAACGAAGCGGATTTTTACGGAGTCAAAGATAAAGATCGAATGAGTTTGCATATTTTTGCAGGCGGCTGCACGACGATATTTGAGAATTTATTGGTTCGGATTGGCGAAGGTTTGAGGTTGGAGGTGCATCTTGATACAGACGAGGCAAATGCGGCTGATTTGGAACATGCCGATAAAGTTGAATTGATCAGAACGGATTACAATATTAATCGTAACAATAATCCAATCGCCGCTTGATCAAAATGAATGCAACAGAAATCAAAAAGTTTTTTAATCGCTATGAATTGAATATTGCGTAGTCCGGCAAACGGCTTTGTTGAAGTGATTGGACGGACGATGTATTGCTAGTATTTAGACGGTTCGCAATTTAATTTTCGGTTTGGCGTCGCTTGCTTAACTATTGCGGAATGCAAGTTGTAACGCAAAGAAAAATCGAAATTATTTTGCGATCCGTACAACAATTAATTTCAGGTTAATGAAAATGTCAAAGACAATAGAAGCATTAGGAATGATAGAGACAAAAGGTTTTATTCCGCTTGTCGAGGCGACGGATGCAATGATTAAGGCGGCGAATGTTACTTTTTTAGGATGGGATAATGTCGGCAGCGGATTGGTGAGCGTTTTTGTAACGGGCGATGTTGCGGCGGTTAAAGCAGCGACCGACGCTGGCGCCGCAGCAGCCGGAAGAATCGGAGACGTTATTAGCGTGCAAGTTATACCGCGACCGCACGGCGACATCGAAAAAATGTTACCTTCGGCAACGCCGAAAAAAGCAGGTTAAGGTTAATTTCAAAATAACGTTTAACCGGCGGCGAATGCCAAATTTAATTGAGAACTATTTTAAACTGTTCGTATTTTAATTTGCCTTTACCGCCGCCTGTTTAGTTTTCGGACGGCAGGCGAAGATAAACGCAAATTAAAGTACGAACAGTTTATACTGCTCGTACTTGAAATTCAGCGATTTAAAAGCGTCAAAGCCTGCCGTCCGAAAGCTAGGCAGGCGAAGGTAAACGCAAACTCAAGTACGAATAGTTTAAAAGGGTATTAAATTTTACTTTTAACAATTTACAAGAATTAGAAAAATGCAAGATGCTATTGGTTTGGTTGAGACGAAGGGTTTGATTGCGCTTGTTGAAGCGACGGATGCGATGGCGAAAGCCGCAAACGTGCAAATAGTCAAACGGGTTCAGATTGGCGGCGGTTTAGTTACTGTAGTAGTTCGCGGCGATGTTGGCAGCGTGCGCGCCGCCGTCGAAGCCGGCGCAAGCGCCGCACAAAATACCGGAGAATTAATTTCACAACATATAATTGCGCGTCCTGCCGACGGTCTTATTGCGGCTTATAATTTGTCGTAAATTTATTTTTGAGAAAATAAATTGCACGCTATTGCAACGGCGATTTAAACTGCGTTTTTTATTTTACGCTTATTGTCGCATGCCTAGTTAGATTCGGGCGGCAAACTTTGACGTTTTTAAATCGCTGAATTGCAAATACGAATATTATAATAATCAACGATTCAAAAATAAAATATACGTATCGTACTTAAAATTCAAGTACGATACGTATATAAATTTTAATTTAGTAATCCGAGATTTATCAACGTTTCGCGTAATTTTTGTTCTTCGTTTGGCGTTAGCGGCGTGAGAGGCAGTCTCAATTCGCCCGTATCTCTTCCAAGAATTTTCATTGCCGCTTTAATTGGTATCGGGTTCGTCGATAACGAGAGCAAGTTACGGCACAATTTGAAGATTTTGTAATGTATTTCTTTTGCGGTTTTAATATTTCCTTCGTCGAAAGTTTTGCATAGTTTAATTATTTCTTTTGGTATTATATTTCCGACGACTGAAATTACGCCGCGACCGCCGATAGACATTATCGGCAAGGTCAGACTATCGTCGCCGCTCAATACGGTCAAGTTTGTATTTTCGACTATTGACGACGTTTGATCCATTGATCCGGTCGCTTCTTTGACCAGCGTAATATTTGGAATTTCGGCTAATCTTATAATTGTTTCCGGTTCGATATTTTTTCCGCATCGTCCTGGAATATTATAGATACAAATAGGAATATTTACGTTTTCGGCAATAGTTTTGTAATGTTGGTAGAAGCCTTCTTGTGTTGGTTTGTTATAGTAAGGGGCGACGAGTAAAGCCGCATCGGCGCCGGCTTTTTCGGCGAATTTTGTCAAATAGACCGCTTCGTCTGTTGAATTTGAACCGGTTCCCGCAATTACTTTAATTTTTCCGTTTGCCGTCTTGACAACGGCGCTGATTAAGGCTTCGTGTTCTTCGTAGGACAAGGTAGGCGATTCGCCAGTCGTCCCTGCCGGAACAATCGCAGTCGTTCCGGCGTCAATTTGAAATTGTACTTGCTGTTCAAGACTTTCATAATCTATTTTCCCGTTCTTAAACGGAGTCGTCATTGCGACAGAAAGTCCGGCAAAAGATTCGCCTTTACTAATTGCACTCATTTTATATTTATTTTGGAAAATATATTTTTAAATAGGGCATCTCTAAAAATTACATTTTTTGTAAAAAGGTAGGCGGTGTTTCGCCGCTGTGTTTATTTTTTGGGCCGCAATGGAGTTTATGCTATCAATAAATTTTAATAATTTATAAAGCCTAAAATACGTCTATTTTAGACGCGCAAAATATTAAAGTTTATTGATGTCATAAACCGTAATGCGGCGTTTCGGCGAAACGCCGCCTACCTGGACAAATGAATTTTTTAGAGATACCCTATATACGTATCGTACTAAATTTTAATTACGAGCAGTATAGCAACGCTTTAACTACCGTACAACCGCAATTGATGTCGTATTCCGTCAATTAAATTAACGTCTATCAACATAACCGGAATAATCGTTATATTTTTATCAAATCTTTCAGGAATATCAATCAGCTCCGATAATAATTTTTTGTAATGTAATTTCACGCGTGAATAGTTTAAGATATGCGGCATTTAACCCACTGGTAGATTTACGATCAAAAAATGTTATACTACTCGGCTTGATAAACGCAACTTGTAAACCGCTCGTACTTGAAATTCCGGTAATTGCCGCATGTATTGCTTGCCGATTACTTATCGCAATACAGACTTTTATGTTTTGCGGCGCTGGGATTTTGAGTGCGGGGCGTATTAGATTAGTAGATTAGATTATCATATTTTTCAACCTGTTCACACGTCAAAAAAAACGTTTACCTTCGCCTGCTTTTTTCAAGCATGCGAAGATTGACGAAATTAAAGTGTGAACATTTTGGACGTTTTAAATTGTTCGCAATTGAATGGCGTTTACCGCCGCTTGCCAGATTTCGGGCGGCAGGTTTTGACGCTTAAATTGCTGATTTTCAAATACGAACAGTTTACGCTTTGATTTTCGTTAATTTCTTTATTATAAACAACACAATTCTCTTGTAATTTTTTTGGGAAATTGTTTTTTGTTTTTTGGAATTGCGAATTTCAACGCTTAATCTTACAACATTTACCGAAAAATTAAGCGCTAGCAGTTTTAATTTCCGTATTGGCAAAAAAATTTTAACCGGCGCTGCAAAAAAAAGACCAGAACAAAATCACAATGAAAACAACAAAAAACACCAAAAATAACCCTAGTTCAAACGCTAACAAAATTCGTAACAATAAATCTTCACGGCATACGCGAGTTAAAAAACAAGACCGTCATGCCGATTTAGTAGAATCTTTTCAATGGGGATTTGTTGAAGGCGCCGATAGCGACGGCGGCGGCGAGCATAGCGAATTTCGCACTCAAAATAAACCGCGAAAAAAATCCAAAATGAAAACCGCCGCAAAAAATATCGACGGCGCCGCTAACACGCCAACCGCCGCAATTGCGCAAAGGTCGCCTAGCAATCTTGCCGCAAAAAATAAAACGGAAAAAATATCTGCAAATCACCCAAAAAAGAAAAAGAAAAAAATTCGCCGCCTACCAAACTCAACGTCAATTAACGTTACGAATATTACGGAAAATACAGACGGCAATCGCGCCAAATCTAATTTTGAAAAAAATATTGCGCCGCAAAACGCCCCAACTAAAATCGCCAACACAAGAGGAAACGTAAAAAATACGCGCCAAAAAATTAACGTTGCGCAAAATAACATAGAACAAACAATACACAAAAACAAAGAACCCGCCGATGCGAATTTACTTTTTGAATCATTTGAAGACGATAATGATTTAAATTTGCCAAGTTACGGGCGGACGTTTAAGAATAAAAATTTGAGCGACGAACAAGAAACTAAACTCGCGCCGCCAAAAAATATCGTAACGGAAAATCATAAACAACCCAACACGCACGTTAAATCATTAACGCCCGCGTCGGCGCGGTCGCCGCAGATTTTACCGCAACCGGCGCCGCAGAAAATTACGTCTATTACGCCGCAGGTAAAAATTTCGACTTCGCAACAATCAGGATTATCGCAACCGCCGTCTTATTCGGCGCCGGTAAAAACGCAGGATTACGACGATCAAAAATATACGCGCGACGCTGATTTTCATAACGTTAAATCAAGTCATGCTTATTCGAGTCAAGATAAATTGAATCAAAATAACCCGAACAGATACGAAAACCGGACGCCGCCGCAAGATTTCCAACGCCCTAAAAAAGAACAGATGGTTTGGGATCCGGACAAACGCGAATATGTTCCGCTTAAAATTTCGGAGCCGGTTTTACCTGCAACGCCGCCCGAAACGACAAACCAACCGCCCGCAAAATCACAACGCCAAACAATCACAACTAAACAAACGTCAAATAAAATTGCGTCTAAATCTGATTTGAAAAAAAATAATCATACAACTATTGACAAAAAAACTGCCGCTGCGAATTTGTCAACGTCGCGCCGACGACAAGTTACGGACGATGTTGAAGTCGCCGTAATTGAACCGGACGGCGCGGAAAGGTTGCAAACTAAAGTTCCGCAGCGCGGCGACGTTCCGTTATTAGTTTCGTCCAAACGTCCTGATCCTGCGGATATAGAATCGGATGCGCGAGGTTTTGCGCGATTAGGTTTATCTGACGTCATGTTGGAGGCGTTGAGGATATTGCGTTATAACGAGCCGACGCCGATACAAGAAGGCGTTTTTGAACGCATCAAAACCGGCAAAGACATCATGGGACAAGCCCAAACAGGCACCGGCAAAACTGCGGCTTTTTCGATTCCGATTATTGAAGGTATCGAGGAATGTCCGCCTGGAAACGAGCCGGTTGCGTTGATACTTGTTCCGACGCGCGAGTTGGCGGTTCAAGTTCGCGATGAGATAGTTCGTCTTTCTTATGGGCGTGATATTAGGATTGCGGCGTGTTATGGCGGCAAGCCGATAGTTAAACAAATTGCGAAGTTAAGCGAAGGGATTGATATTGTCGTAGGAACGCCCGGACGAGTTCTGGATTTGATGAACAGGCGGGTATTGATTACGAATTTGTTGAAATGGGTCGTGCTTGACGAGGCTGACAGGATGCTTGATATTGGTTTTAGACCTGATATTGAGAAGATACTAAAAAAATCGCCGTCAACGCGTCAGACGTTGCTTTTTAGCGCTACATTGCCGCCGCCGGTTGTAAAACTTGCAGAGCGTTATATGCGAGAGCCGGAGTCGTTAGATTTCTCAAATAAAAATGTTTCTGTTGAAACGATAGAGCAATTTTATGTTACGATTGATCACGAGCGTAAATTTGACGCATTGGTTTATTTGTTGAACGAGGAGCGTCCGAATCAAGCAATAATTTTTACGCGGACAAAACGCGGCGCAGATAGATTAGCGAGATTATTGTCGAAACAAATAGCAAATCTTGCGGCGATACATGGCGATTTGACGCAAGTTGAGCGGGACAAAATTATGAGTAAATTTCGCGCGGGCGAATTGAGGTATCTGGTCGCAACGGACGTTGTGGGGCGAGGAATTGACGTATCTGGAATCTCGCATATCATCAATTATGACATCCCGCATTTCTGTGATGATTATGTGCATCGCGTAGGCAGAACAGGACGAATGGGACGCGAAGGCGTCGCATACACTTTTGTTACGGCGGAAGAAGGAAACGAGTTGACGAGAATTGAAATGAGAATTGAAAAATTATTAAAACGAGCGGATTTGAAAGGTTTTGAATCTTTTTCAAAACCCGTGCAAACCAACGATATAAACGATGATAAATCGCAAAATAACCATAAACCCGTCTTCGGAAAACCAGTCAGAAAAATCAGACGAGCGCTGTAATTTTAATAGGGGCGTCTCTAAAAATTCATTTGTCCATGTAGGCGATGTTTCGCCGAAACATCGCAGTACGTGAAAAACAATTATTAAACTTTAATAATTTATAAAGCCTAAAATATATTTATTTTAGATGCGTGCAATATTAAAATTTATTGATGGTATAAACCGTAATGCGGCGTTTCGGCACAGTGTTTATTTTTTTAGCCGCCTACCTGAACAAATGAATTTTTAGAGACGCCCATAGTCCTAAAATTCCGAATTTCCGAATTTAAAAAACTTTCCTCTAACCTTTTTTACTAATTCAATGAAAGATCAAATTAAGGGCGGTCAAGCGCCGTCGAAGTTGACGTTACGTCAGATACTCAAGTTATTGGTTTATATTTTTTTTGGATTATTTTTGATTTTGTTTTTGGTATTTTATTTGCTTTATCTTTCGGCGCAGCGCGAGCCGGAGTTTTATCGTGAGGCGAAGAGTGTGCCGTTAGAAGTACAACAAACGCGTAATACTGAAGTTATTGATAAGATTAGAATATTGCACAATGATTTTCAACGTAAGGGCAAGAATTGGACGGGCGTATTTACGGCGGACGAGATCAACGCTTATCTTGCGGTGGAAGCGACGAAATCGGGCGCAAATTTATTGCCGCCGGATTTGCAAGAGCCGCGTATTGCGTTTAGGACGGGTTCGGTTGAAATTGCGTGTAGAGTAAAGCAGCGCGGATTGACGGCGGTATTGAGTTTATCGTTAGGCGCTTCAATGCCTGAACCGAATAAGTTAGTTTTTAAAATGCGCTCGTCGCAAGCCGGATCGTTGCCCTTGTCGAAAGATTATATTGCGCAAACAATCGCAAATGTTTTACGCCGCAAATGGGGAAACGTAACGCAAGGCGCCGAAAACGGCGAACCAACTTTCACTATACAATTAAACATAAAAAATAGCGCCGGTCGAAAAGTAAACGTCGAAAATTTTGAAATAAGAACGGGCGCAATTCAATTCTCCGGCACAACTGATTAAACGTTTTTTAAATTTCGGAATGCGGAATTCGGAATTAAAGATTTTTATTTCAAATTGAAAATAATCTGTCAAATCTGCATAATCTGTGGACAAAAAAATGATCCACGGATTAGACAGATTAAAAAGATTAAAAAGATTATTTTAAATAATTCTGCATTCCGTATTCCGAATTTAAAATGCCGTGAACGGTTACGATAATTTAAACCAGAAACCAAATTTTAATTTATGTTAGCGACACCTTGGGCGCTTTTTGCTCTTATTGGCGTTCCTATAATTTTGGGAATATATTTTTTTCGGACGCGTTCTCGTCGTTTGGAGGTTTCGTCTCTTTTCCTTTGGATAGATCGTAGTCAGGCAAAGCAAGGCGGTCGCCAAATTAAGCGAGTTCAATTTCCGTTGTTGATAATTTTTGAATTATTAGCGATAGTATTGCTTGCGATGGCAGCGGCTAGTCCGATGTTGCGTCTTGAATCGGCGGGTCGTCCGACGGCGATTATTCTTGACACTTCTTATTCGATGCTTGCGGGCAAGGAAAACGAAACGGCGCAAAAACGGGCTATTGACGATTTGCATAAATTGCTCGATACGGAAATAGGTTATCCCGTGCAATTCATATTTGCCGGTTCAAAACCGCAACTAGTCGCCGAACGCGCCGTCAACGCCGCCGACGCCCGCAACACGCTAAAGTCATGGAATTGCAATTCGCCTAACGCCGATATTAACGCCGCTATCGCCTTGACCGCAAATATAGTTTCGCCTGGAACGAAAATTTTAGTTATTACAGATTGCCCGCCTGCGGATAAAATTGAACGCGAAAAATTACTCTGGAAATCATACGGCAAATCTAACGATAATTTTGCAATCACTCACGCAAGCCGAACAATACAAGACGACAAAGATAAATTACTCGTCGAAATTACAAACTTCTCCAACGAACCGCAGAACTTGAACATGACAATTATTGAAACAAAAAATACAAATATATTGTTCAAAGACCAACGTCAAATACAACCAAACGAAATGCATCGAATACGAACCGTTATAAAAAATAATTGCGGCGCTATTGAGATTAGGCTTGCCGACGATTGGCTTAATTTGGACAATCGCGTTATCCTATTGCCGCCGAACCGGCAGCCGGTAAAAGTTAAAATCGGCTCATTCCAAACAGAATTGCAAAACAAAATTAAACGCGCCGTCGAAGCGTCCGGCGCCGGCGAAATCGTTCAAGATAACCCCGAAATAATTTTTGATTCCTCCATCCCCAATATTGCCGCCGATAACTCAGACGCCGCAAACGCAAACTTAACTCATAAAAAAATCGTTTGGATTGTGCATATCTTAAACGAACCGGACGAAAAAAAAATCAAGTCTTACGTCGGTCCGTTTATTATCGACCGCGCAAATCGTATCGCAAACGGATTATCGTTAGATGGCGTTGTGTGGAGTTGCAATGCAGATGCGCGAGTTGCGGGCAACGTCGTCGTTTCAGCCGGAGACGTGCCGCTAATTACGGACGAAAGAAGAAAAAATAACGCAAGAATTATTCACGTCAAATTTAACGACCGCATCTCTACGTTGACCTCAAATCCCGCTTGGCCTATTCTAATTTGGAATATCTTAAAATATCGCGCAAATCAAAACGCAGGCTTCGCAACAAATAATATTAAACTCGGAACAGAAGCCGAATTCATATCAGCGTTAGGCGATAAAAAATTAGAAGTAACAACGCCAAAAAATGAAAAATTATCGCTGACTATAAATACGGGATTAAACGTATATGCCTCAAATGCGTCAATAAAAATACCGGCAGACCAAATTGGATTGTATAAAGTCAAAGCCGATTCCGGCGCCTATGAATTTGCCGTAAGCGCCTTGTCGGCAGAAGAATCAAATCTCAAAAATTGTAAAACAGAAACAAACGGCTCATGGATAGACAACGAAACTATAAGAACTGATTATCGACCAATCGCATGGATTTTATTACTCATAACATTGGCAATACTATTATTACATCACTGGCTAATCTCAAACGAAAATAATAAATAGGGCGTCTCTAAAAATTCATTTTTAGAGACGTCCCTCTGTTTTTTTCTGGTAATTGACAACAAAAAACGCTTGCGTAAAATTCCGCTTTATACAAATTGTATTTGGAGTTTTTCTAAAATTCATATTGCGTAAAGATGTAGGCGGCGTTTCGCCGCTGCGTTTATTTTTTTGTGCCGCAATACGCACAAAATAATTATTAAATTTTAATAATTCATAACGTATAAAATAGATGTATCTTAAGCGTTGTGAAGTAATAAAATTTATTGATATTGTAAACCGTACTGCGGCGTTTCGGCACAGTGTTTAATTTTTTTAGCCGCCTACCTGAACAAATGAATTTTTAGAGATACCCTTTAGGCAACCTCTAATAACCAGTTTTTTATTTAAGCGCCGATAACAAAGAGTTCACAGAGAATAATTTTTTAAAAATATTTTAAATCAAAAAGTCAATTATAATATTAAATCACGTTTTGACGTAAATTAAAAATTTTCTCAGCGTTCTCTGTTGTTAATAAAAATAAAGTTCCCTTTATCGATTTGCAATTTGTATCAATACCTGCAATACGTATTTTGCAGGTAAATTTAAACGGCGGTTCATACTTGAAATTTCATTTAGCGCCGTCTGCCTAGTTTTCGTGCGGCAGGTTTTGACGCTTTAAAATCAATGAATTTCAAGTACGAATTCGTATAAACGGTTCATACTACAAATAGTATAACCAACCATTGCGTTTTACCCAAAACGTAAACAATTAAATTTAACGGGAGAAGAAAAGATGTTAAGAAAATTATCACAAGTCGGAATTTTGCCGGCGTTATTGGTTTCGGCAATGCTATTTATTGTAACAAATAATCTGACGACCGCACAAGAAACATTTGCGCCGTTGATAACGGACAATTGCATCGGGTTTATTCATGTCGATTTGCGTAAATTAGAACTTGCCAATTTAAAATCGCTTTGTGCAAAAACTGCCGAAACGCATCTCAAAGATATGAAATTTGACGTGCGTTCTTACGAAAGAACAATGCGAGAGGTCTATAAAGAACTTGACATATATGAACAAATTATACGTCCGCAATTTGATCAGATTACTAAAAAATTAGGTATTCGCGAGTTGGCAGTGATTATTGATATGGATATGTTCAAGTTAGGTTTTCAGGCGCTGGTCGCAGTTTCATGGAAAAATAAAACCAAAGACGATCTGGAATTATTATCGTCTTTATTCGACAAATTTGATATTCAAGTTGAATTTTTTCAATCGGGCGATTTTCTGTTTTTTACCAATTCGCAATTTTTACAACAAACTACAGTTTGGACAAAAAATATAACGCCGTCAAAAAACGCAACTATCTATGAAGCGCTAAAAGACGCGGGCGATAACGAAATTAAAGCCGCTTTGACTATATCCGAAAATTTGCGAAAAGAAATAATCGCCAAAAAAACAGACGATTCATTACCGGAACAAGTAAACAACATAATCAAATTTTCGGCAAACAAAATCAATTGGATTACAGTATCAATATCACTCGGACGACTAATTTCTGAATCAAAAAAAGAAAGTCTAAAACTCGTAATCAAAACCCCAAAAGAAAACGACGCCGTTTTTTTACGCAACCTTTTCGAAACTAGCATCGACAACGGTATATTCCTCGCAAAAATGGTTGTTGAAGCACAAATGACAAATAGAGAAAATAACGATCTAAAATTACCATTAAGCCAATTTGAATATTTCGCAGGTATAACGCGATTACTTTTGCCGGAAGTCAAAGGCGACCGGCTTGTAACTTTTTTAGAAGTTGATCCTAATGCGACGATAAATAGTTCAAATTTTACGGTTGCTTATTGTGGTATGATGACGGGATTACTTTTACCGGCTGTGCAATCAGCACGCGCCGCCGCGCAAAGAATGCAATGTATAAATAACATCAGACAGATTGTGCTAGCATTCCATACTTATCACGATGCGTATAATGAATTGCCGCCGCTTTATACTGTTGATGCGGCGGGTAAACCGTTGCATAGTTGGCGGGTTTTGATCTTACCGTATATTGAACAAAATAAATTGTACTCGCAAATCAGACTCAATGAACCTTGGGATAGCGAATATAATAAACAATTTCATAGCGCCGTTATTCCTTCATATACTTGTCCGCTTGTCAAAAAAGATATTGACCCAAATAAAAAATGTAATTACTCCGTAATTGCGGGGCAACCGCTCAGCCCAAAAAAAGGAATCGGATTCGATAAAATATCAGACGGAACAAGTAATACGGTTGCGGTCGTCGTGGTAAAAAAACCGTTTTGCTGGATGGACCCGAAGGCGGATATTTCGCTAGACGATTTCGTTAAAGGAATAAACAAAAAAGATAGCGTAATCGGATTCGACAAGTTATCCGGCGTAAATGTAGGTTTTTGGGACGCTTCTACAAGATCCCTAGCCCCCGAAACGCCAACCGAAATACTAAAAGCAATCGGTACCGCAAACGGAGGAGAAGTCGTTGATCACAATTCGCCTTAACTATACGTATCGTAAACCTAATAATTATTTATTTGGCAATCTCTAAAAACGACAATTCACACTTGACCAATTATCATTAACATGATGACAAAAACAAGCAGTAAAAAGGCAACGAAAAAAGTTGTCAAGAAGAAAATTAAAAAATCCGGCAAGAAGGTTACGCAGCGCAAGGGTAATATTAAGTGGCATACGGGTTTTGTTGGCGCGATGATGGCTGATTTGCGTGATGTTGGTTGCGAGGTTAAGGTAACGCAAGAGAAGCATTT
>JAISLW010000416.1 GCA_031277105.1 Planctomycetaceae bacterium
AAATGCTTCTCTTGCGTTACCTTAACCTCGCAACCAACATCACGCAAATCAGCCATCATCGCGCCAACAAAACCCGTATGCCACTTAATATTACCCTTGCGCTGCGTAACCTTCTTGCCAGTTTTTTTAACTTCTTTCTTGACAACTTTTTTCGTTGCCTTTGTCTTTTTATTGTTTGTTGTCATATTATTTTGTCCAATTTAGCGGCGATAGCCATGTTGATTTTAATTCGTCAATTTGCGCAACGAATAAGTTTCCAAAATGGATTTGTTTTTCGTTTGTTACGTATCCGATTTTTTTTATTTGTTGTCCTTTGAATATTGTTTCGAATTTTTCGGCGTTTGATTCGTTTACTTCGGCGATAAACCGGCTATTTGATTCGCTAAAGAGTATTGTTTCGTCGAAATTGCCTTCTAATTTTGCGCCTAATTCTCCGCCAAAACACATTTCCGCAATCGCAACCGCTAATCCGCCTTCGCTCAAATCATGCAAACTTAAGATCAATTTTTCACAAACGCAATTATACAACAACTCATAAATCCGTTTCGCCGCCGCAATATCTAACGCCGGAACAACACCGTCGCTAAAACCATGCAATATCGCATATTGCGAGCCGCCTAATTCCGCCCGCGTTTCGCCAACTTGATACAACACGCTACCGTTACGCTTTAAATCCATTGTTACGCATTTTGATATATCGTCAATTTGACCTATTGCGGAAATCAACAGCGTCGGCGGAATTGATACCGGCGCCTTGCCCAATTCGCGAAATTCATTGTTCAAACTGTCTTTACCGCTAATAAACGGAATCCCAAAACCAACAGACGCATCGTAACAAGCCAACGCCGCCTCGACTAAACTACCAAGCGTTGACGCCCGTTCAGTGTTACCCCAACAAAAATTGTCCAGTATCGACAACGTCCTAAAATCTACGCCGACTGATACCGCATTACGCACGGCTTCGTCTATGCCGGAAACCGCCATCCTGTAAACGTCTATATCGCCATAACACGGATTCATTCCACACGAAATCGATAAACCCCGATTAGAACCAAGAACCGGACGTATTACCGCAGCGTCGCTCGGAGCGTCGTTGCGCAAACCAACGAGCGGCTTGATAACGCTACCGCCTTGAACTTCGTGATCGTATTGCCGGATTATCCAATGTTTACTCGCAACATTAAGCGAACCTAAAATCGCTTTCAAATCGTTCAAATAAGAGTTATTATTTTTCGCTATAGAATTAAGTTTATTGTTTAGATTTTTTGTTTTCGTATAATCTGGTTGTTTGTAAACTGCTTCCCTAACTACCGGCGGGCGTCCGTTGTGTAAAAATTCCATGTCAATATCTGCAACAATGTTGTCATGATATTTCAAAATTAATTTTCCCGCCTGTTCAAATTTGCCTAACACTGTCGCTTCGACGTTTTCGGAATCGCAGAGTGTTTTTAGTTCGTCCCAATTTTTAGGCGGCACGGCAAAAATCATGCGTTCTTGCGCTTCGGAAATCCAGATTTCAGTGTAACTCAGACCTTCATATTTCAACGGCGCTAAAGACAGTTCTACAACAGCGCCGGTTTTTTCTCCCATTTCGCCTATTGCGCTTGAGAAGCCGCCCGCGCCGCAATCCGTAACTGCGTTGTACAAGCCGCGATCTCGTGCCGTCAACATTATGTCGAGTACCATTTTTTCGGTTATTGCGTTTCCAATTTGGACGGCGCCGCCGGATATAGACTCGCTTTCGCTGGTCAATTCGGCGCTGCTGAACGTCGCGCCGTGAATTCCGTCGCGTCCGGTGCGACCGCCTATTGCTACGATTAAGTCGCCGTCTTGCGGCGATTTGAATGATTTCGTTTTGGGCAAAATACCAATATTACCGCAAAACACAAGCGGATTGCCAAGATAGCGTTTATCAAAATAGACGGCGCCGTTGACTGTAGGGATTCCCATGCGGTTGCCGTAATCGCGCACGCCCGCAACCACGCCTTTCATCACGCGACGAGGATGCAACAAACCTGTCGGAACTTCATCCGCAGGAATATCAGGCGGCGCAAAACAAAAAACATCTGTACTGGCTATCGGTTTAGCGCCAAGTCCAGTTCCCATCGGATCGCGAATCACGCCGCCGAGACCTGTGTTAGCGCCGCCGTAAGGTTCTAGCGCCGACGGGTGATTGTGAGTCTCGACTTTGAAACAGACGTTATATTCGTCGTCAAATGCAACTATTCCGGCGTTGTCCGAAAAAACGCTCACGCAACGCTTAGCGACTGCGGGATTCTCCGCAATCAATTTCTGCGTCGCCGCAAAAATCGTTTCTTTGAGCATGTTGTCGAATATTCGTAACGTTAATGTTCCGTCTGGATTTTGTCGGGTGTAGTGAATTTTTCCCGCAAGCGTTTTATGAGAGCAATGTTCGCTCCAAGTTTGGGCGATTGTTTCGAGTTCAATATCGGTTGGATTGCGGTTTAAGTTTTCGTAGTGTGATTTTATTGTTTGCATTTCTGTTGTGGACAGGTAGAGTTGTCGTTTCTTGCTAAGTTCGGCGAGTTCGTTATCGTTCATATTTCGGATGGGGATTGTTATCAAGTTGAAGTTATACGTTGAGCCAAATTGTAGATGGTCAAAAGGCAATTCGCCGAATACGACTTGTTCGACGGCGTCGTTTGCGAGTAATTTTGTTGCGAGTAATTTAATATTGTCGTCGGCGTTATTATTATTGGCGCTATTGATTTGGTATTTTTTGAAAGTGCGCACGGCAAAAGGAACTATTCCCCAATCGGACGTCACGCGTTTAACATTGTCCGCAACTGTATCGGTTACGCCAGGTTTAGGCAATACGTAAAGCGTATGCCAATTAGCGTCGTTTGCCGACGTAGGTGAAAGTGTTGCAGATGTTACAGATAAAGTTGAGGATGATGTAGCGGGTGAAATTTGTTTATCAATCTTGCGAATTTTTGTCTTTTCAACAATTTTGTCCGCAAGCAAATTTTCCGCAACTGTTCTAATTTGGTTCTCGTCGCAATTACATTCGATCAAGTAACCGTAAGAAGAGTTAATTTGTAATATATCATTGATACCGAGATCAAAAGCGTCGTGTAATGTTGTTATTCCGCGAATATCCGGTTGATTATCAGCCGGAAAAATATCGATTTCCCAAAGCATAAAATATAAATTTGGTTAAAGTTGAGTTATGGTTATTTAAATGGTAATTTAAACTGTTCTTATTTGAATTTGCGTTTAGCGCCGCCTGCCTAGTTATTCGGACTACAGGTTTTGAATCAACGAATTTCAAGTGCGAACAGTATATCAAGTAACGGCAACGATCCGGCAGCCGTAATTAGAAAATAGAATTGTAATTTAATTATTCTTTGGGCATCTCTAAAAATTCATTTTTTTTACAAAAAGGTAGGCGATGTTTCTCCACTGTGTTTATTTTTTGGGCCGCAATGGAGTTTATGCTGCCAATAAATTTCAATAATTCA
>JAISLW010000474.1 GCA_031277105.1 Planctomycetaceae bacterium
CTTGCAGGCGAGACGCCCGCGATCCGGCGGCGAAGGCAAGTTGCTGAAAAACTAACCTAATATAACCTCGCTCATTAGCGGTTGAGTACAACCGCATGCAGGCGAGACGCCCGCGATCCTTGAATACAGTCAAGACCAAAAGATCACAGCCGAGACGACTACGATCCTTCTACGAAACGGCTACGTTTCTTTTATCTGCGTAATCTGCGGATAAAAATTTGATCCACAGATTACACAGATTATAAAGATTATTAAAGATTTTAAACTACTTATTACTGACTTTTTATTATTGTCTTATTTATCATCATCTTCGCTTTTTGTTTCTTCGCTTTCAATTACTTGCAATTTGTCGATTTCTTCTTTACAACGTTTTGCGAATTTTGCGAAAATATCAATAACTTTGCCGTCTAACTTTGTTGAAGTATAATAAGTAGTTCCTTCTAATTTATCCGTTACAGTTATTTTTGCGTTGTTTCCCGCTTCGGTCAATTGGTCAATTAGGAATTTTGCCGTTTGACTCGACTCGTTTTTGTCAATATCCTCAAATCCAATTTCTTTTAGAAATAGACCCAGCGCTTGGAAATCAAAAGCGGCTATTGGTTGCAAAATTGGCGTGGGATTTTTTGTTGTAGTTAAAATTGTTTTCAGATATTCTTGCGTTTTTCCAGTTTCAAAACCTCCCGCCACAACAATCGCCTCGCCGTCTTTTACCGCAATCAAAAAAGTATAACTCTTGCCCTTCAATTTTGGCAACACTTCCTTCTTATGATTTTCCGCAATCGCACTAAACGGTATCGTTAAACTCGAAATTTTATAGCCCGAAATAGTTTCATAATTTCGCTTCAAATTCTCTTTGACCAATACGTCAAAATCTTTCCTGTCTTTTTCTTCCTCATGTTTCGCACGAATGAAACCTATCACGGAATCAAATAATTTCTCAACTTCCGCCGTTTCGCCAAACGCCGTCGCCGCTCCAAACGTACCCTCGACGTCAAACGAAACCGCATAGTCAACTACCTTCAAATTCAAAGACGCCGCCAACAACTTCTTTATTGAATTTATAGCGTCTTTGGCATATTTAATCTCATCGTCGTTTTCGGCGTCCTCCTCAATCTGTTTAAGAAAACCGTCAAAAAGCGCCTCAAACTGCCCATTAGTCGCATTTTTTATTTCATCTGGAATCTTTTCAATTTTCGCCGCTTGAGCAATTTTGAATACTGACTTTTGCGAAGTTTTTAAACCGCTAAAAACAGTTTTTCTGTCTTTTAACGCCTTCGTGAAATTAAAAGCAGTCGCCTTCTCCAACGCCGTCATACTAATAGCCAACTCTGTATCAAGCGTTTTTGCGTCTATCGATATTCCATAAGTTACCGTCTTTAGTTCGTCAAAATAGACTTTCATCATTTCGACACTTTGCTGTATCTGTTCACCCGCTTCGGGATTTTGCATCGCCGTTAGCATAATAAACGGCGCTAACAACTTCGATACCGCATCATACGACGTATTTTCCAAATCAAATTTTACGCCCAAAACATACTTATTCAGATCGCTAAGATACGACAACGGATTTTCCGGTATCGGCGCCTTTGAAACCTCCGGCGCCACCACAACATAACCCTTCTTTTGATATGCGATCAAATTGAAATTAGGCAACTTTACGCTAAATTTATTATCCTCAATTTTCTCAATTTGCAAAAACTGAAAAGCAGGAATCGAAAATTTTGATAAATCATTTATTGGCAAAATAAATAACGGGTCATTAAAATCAACCCCATTTGTCCGAAAAATTAAACCGATCTGCTCCGACCTGTTCAACCCCTCAACACTACCCAACCCCATCTCAACCACCGCATCAAACGTAGCGCTATCCACATCAACCACACCCACAATCCGCTTCGCAATCCCCAAAAGATGATCTATACTAGCAATCCGTAACGTCAATACCGGAAGCGGATTCTTAACCGTCGCATCTTTCGCAACCTTCGACTCCGGCGTTACAGGCTTCGACTCTGCCTTTGGTTCCGTTTTAACTTCCGGCTTTGACTCTGGTTTTGGTTCCGGTTTAATTTCCGGCTTCGACTCTGGCTTCGTTTCCGGTTTAATTTCCGGCTTCGACTCTGGCTTTGGTTCCGGTTTAATTTCCGGCTTCGACTCTGGCTTCGGTTCCGGTTTAATTTCCGGCTTCGGCTCTGGCTTTGGTTCCGGTTTAACTTCCGGCTTCGGCGCTGGCTTTGGTTCCGGTTTAACTTCCGGCTTCGGCGCTGGTTTTGGTTCCGGTTTAACTTCCGGCTTCGGCACTGGCTTTGGTTCCGGTTTAACTTCCGGCTTTGGCTCTGGCTTTGGTTCCGGTTTAACTTCCGGCTTTGGCTCTGGCTTTGGTTCCGGTTTAACTTCCGGCTTCGACTCTGGCTTCGGTTCCGTTTTAACTTCCGGCTTCGGCGCTGGTTTTGGTTCCGGTTTAACTTCCGGCTTCGGATCCGGATCGACCTTCAACTCTGGCGGTTGTACATTAATTTCCGGCTTTAATTCAGGTTCAGGTTTTGAATCAGATTTGACGTCTTTCAGAACGTCGTTATCATTTTCAACTTTATTGTCGTCAAGTTTCGTAGCGTTGTCCACATTTGGTTCCGGCGTTTTGACGTTCTTAACGCCTCCGTCGCCAGTAACATTTTTAACCGGCGGCGTTACAGTTGTTGATTCAGAATTACAACCGCTAAATATCAAAAGGGAAACACCCAACAACAAACAGACAAATCTTCTCATAAAAAAATCTCCTACGTTTTTTAATTGTTTTGCTACACATTTAACAGCAAATCTGTAGCGTTACCAAAAATCGAAGCGGTAGTTTATCACGTATCAATCACCTTGACAAGACGGGCAAACAAACAACCACACACAACGCAATATACTTTAACGAACCCCTAAAAACACAATTTTATTTTTATTAACAACAGAGAACAACAAAGAACACAAAGAATAAAAAATTTTTGTAACCGTTCACGAAAATCTGTTTAGCAAAATATATATTGACAATTTTTGGAGGGACAGGAGGGACTGGATGGACAGGAGGGACAAGGGGGACAATTTTTTGTAACGAAAAATCGTTAGACGGAACACAGCCGTCTCGGCTGCAATTTACCGCAAGTACAAACGAAAAGGGCGAACTTATGCGTGTATTTATTTTGTCATTGCGCGTGCTAAAATGGTTTGTCTTTATTGTTACGATAATTAGTTTTTTTGTGGTTTTAAACTATTCGTATTTGAGTTTGCGTTTACCTTCGCCTGCCTAGATTTCGGACGGCAGGCTTTGACGCTTTTAAATCGCTGGATTTCAAGTACGAGCAGTATAATATTTTTTTGGAGGAAAAAAATGAAGCGTTTAATTAGTTTTTTGTTTATTGGTTATTTTTTGTTTTTGGGCGTTGTTGTTTATTCGCAAGAGTTACCGGTTCTTGTTGGCGATGGTGTTGCGGATGATACGGCGGCGATTCAGGCTCGTCTTGATTCGGGCAAGAAATTTATTTACTTGCCCGAACCCGCTAAATTTTATCTTATCAAAAAAGCGTTAGTGATTCATTCGAATCAGACCTTGAAACTTGACCCTCAAACGACGATCCGTCTTGCCGACAACGCATGCGATTACTTGCTCACTAACGACAAAAAAGACGCTAATATTTATAACCAAAATATCCGTATTATCGGCGGCATTTGGGACGGTAATAACTTGCATCAAACTTGTCCGTATCGTCAAGGCGACCGTAGCGAAGGCGGCTTAAAAAAATATATGGGTAACGTTATTTTTCTAATGAATATAGAAAATCTGCACTTGGAAGGACTGACAATTAAAGACCCTGAAACGTTTGGCGCGCATTTGGCAAAGATACGAAAATTCACGGTCAAAGATATTGTGTTCGATTATAATATGGAACTTGTAAACGAAGACGGTATCCATATCAAAGGACCAAGCAGCGAAGGACTAATCCAAAATGTTAAAGGTAACACTAACGACGATATGGTAGCGCTCAACGCCGACGATCAACCAATGTTTGAACCGTCGAGAGGCGCTATTACTGATATTCGGATTGACGGCATTTGGGCGGACAACGGTTTTACTGCTATTAGGTTGCTTTCGGCGGGAAGTCCGATTAAGCGGATTCATATTTCAAACGTGTTTGGTTCGTACAGATTGCGGGGCGTTTTGTTTTCGCATTTCGGTATTCACAAAGGCGAGCCGAGACTATTTGAAGATATTAAAATCGATCATATTTACATCGCAAAACAACACGAACCCAATATTAAACCGCAACCGAATTGGATAATAAAACCAAAAGGATGGGAACTCGAAAACGGAAAACATACGCCTGAAGAATTAGCAAACAAACCTTTTTTCTGGTGGGAAAATATACGCAAAAAAAATCCAATTTTCACTATTGAAGACGGAGTTACGGTGGACAATCTGATTATCTCTGATTTTGTGCGAAGGGAATGGTTGGCGGAAGCGAGTCCGGCGATTGTGATTGGTAAAAATACCGTCGTGAAAAATTTAACGTTGCGCAATATCGTCCACGAAAACAAAGCCGCAACGCCGCTGACGTTTTTTAGAAACGAAGGAACGGTTGAACATCTTATCATAGACGGCGTACATGTTAGCGGCAACTCAAAACCAATTACAGGCAAAGGAAAAATAAACAAAACAAAAGGCGAAATTATACAAAAAAATATAACCGTTCACGGAAATTTAAACAATAAATTTTAGAGTGTAGAGTGTAGAGGATAGGAAGTAGTTTTTTAGAAAACTAAAAAACAGATTTTTTGTTACAAAAATTGTCCCACTTGTCCCTCAAAAAATTGTCAATATGTATTTTGCTAAACAGACATCCGTGAATGGTTACAAAAAAACAATCCACAGATTACGCAAATTAAAAAGATTTTAAAAAAATAATTCCGAATTCCGAATTCCGAATTTTACAAAACTATTCCGTACATTTTTTTTTATGTTTAATATACCTGAAATTACTGGATTGGATTCTCGTGTTGGATTTATTCGTATTCCGCCGGAGTTGGATGTTCCGCTAACGGATCGTGTTCGGCGTATTCTTGACGCGGCGTCGTTTCGGCGTCTTGCGAAAATATCGCAAGTTGGTTTTGTATCGCTTGTTTATCCAGCGGCGTGTCATAGTCGTTTTGAGCATTCGCTTGGGGTTTATCGTTTGGCGTTATTATTTATACGCCGCCTCGAACATCTGCAAGGTTTCGCCGATTTAATAACGCAACACGACGCTGAATTATTGATCGTTTCTGCGCTTTTGCATGATATTGGTCATTGGTCTTTTTGTCATTTGGTTGAAGACGTATCGTTTGCGGGAGTTTGTAGTCATGAATTTCTTTCGTCGCGGTATTTATTTGGCGGTGAAATTTCGGATATTTTACGTAGCGATTGGGGAATTGAGCCGGACGAGGTTTTCGGACTTCTTAACAAACAACTTGCAAATGAAATTGACAACAACCATACAGAATCGCCAGACAACGCCGCACATCAAAATTTACCTCAACAGAAATTAGCGCAACAAAAATTAGCGCAACAGAAATTATCTAGGAATTTTTTATCTTGTATTTTGTCTGGTCCGATAGATATAGACAAGATGGATTATCTTTATCGTGATAGTCTTCACGCCGGCGTGCCGTATGGTCGGAATATTGATTATGAGCGTTTAATTGGCAGTCTTTGCGTCAATGGCTGCGGCGACGGGTTGGCGATTACGGAGAAGGGGAAGACGGCGGCGGAGTTGATGATTTTTGCGCGTTATGTGATGTTTAGCGAAGTGTATTGGCATCACACGGTGCGGGCGGCGTCGGCAATGTTTCAACGTTTATTTGGCGAATTATTGGATAACGAAAAAATTTGTCTGGACGAATTATACGGCGTATCGGAAGCGGAATTTATTCATCTAATAATGAGAAGTGCGAAAGGTACGGTCGGGGAATTTTTAGCGGAAGGATTGTTCGGCGAAACTAGGCGCTTGTACAAAAGAGTAGCGCAATTTGGAATAATGGAACAACCGGAAATATATTGCAAGTTAGCGGGTAAGCCGTACAGATATTTGCAGAATATTGCGGAACGGATAAGTGAAACAATTTTAGGGCGGCGCTGGACAAAAAGGGCGACGGTTCTGATTGATGCGCCGCCGGTTGAAAGGGAAATTGAGATTAAAATTGACGTCTATTTTCAAAAAGAAAAAATTTACAAACCGCTAGAAGAAATATCGCCTGTAGTTCGTGCAATGGCAAAAGAACAATTTGACGATTACGCAAAAAGAGTAAGAATATTCGCCCATCCGGAAGCCGCACAAATTCTACGCAAAGATGAAAATATAATAAAAATATTAAACGAAATTTTAGAAAAAACATAAAATTTAAGTAACCGTTCACGGAAATTTTTCAGCGATATAGTATCTCTAAAAATTCATATTTTTGCAAAAAGGTAGGCGGTGTTTCGGCGAAACGCCGCAATACGTATAAAACGATTATTAAATTTTAATAATTCATAACGTATAAAATAGATATATTTTAAACATCGTGAAGTAACAAAATTTATTAGCGGCGTAAACTCTATTGCGGTCCAAAATTAAACGCAGTGGCAAAACGCCGCCTACATGGATAAATGAATTTTTAGAGACGCCCTAAATTCCAAATTCCGAATTTTATTATAATTCTGTGATTTTTTTTATTGCGTTTATGCAATGTTTTATTTCGTTGATGGAATTGAAATAATTTGGGCTAATTCTTACGGCGCCGCCGGAGTTTATTGTTCCGATAATTTTGTGCGGATCGGCGGCGCAATGTAATCCGCTACGAACAGCAATACCAAATCCTGCGTCAAGTATAGCCGCTATTTGTTCGGGCGGAATTGCGTTATGTTGGAATGCGACGGCGGCGCCTCGATTATAATTTTTCAACGGCGTAATTACGTTAATTCCGTTGACCTCTTGCAAACCTGCGATTAAATATTCGACAAGTTCTGTTTCTTTTGCCATAATTTTTTCAATTCCCGTTTCCAAAATGAATCTTATTCCAGCCGCCAGTCCTGCAATTCCATGACAATTTAACGTCCCGCTTTCAAGACTGTTCGGCAAGTTGTCCGGTTGTTCTAACGATTCGGATAAATTAACGCCGCCAATTACGCCGCCGCCTCCGCCCGAACCGCCGTGTATCAACGGACGTATTCGTATGCCTGATCCAATATAAAGTCCGCCCGTTCCTTGCAAACCGAAAAGCGATTTATGACCCGAAAACGCAAGCAAATCTATACTCATTTTTTGCACGTCGATAATTTTTGCGCCGGCTGATTGAGCCGCATCAACCATAAACAAAACGCCGCTATCACGACAAATTTGACCAATACCGCCAATATCATTCGCCGTGCCGAAAACGTTAGAAACATGATTACAAATCACTAACTTCGTATCAGGTCTAATTGCAAGTTTCAATTGTTCCTTATCCAAACCGGCGTCGAGATCAGATTTAATTTTCGTAACGATAATTCCGTTTTGCGATAAATAATACAACGGTCGCGTTACGGAATTATGTTCAAACGAGCCGGTTATAACATGATCGTTTGGCGATAAAATTCCTTTCAGAGCAATATTGACGGCGTTTGTCGCGTTGTGCGTGAATACGATATTTTGCGGCGACGGGGCGTTGAATAATTTTGCGCAAAGTAATCTGGCGTCGTCGATTATTTGTTGCGATTCAATTGCGGCGTAATGTCCTGATCTTCCGGCGCTGCCTCCGCAAGTCCGCATAAATTTTTCTACCGCCAAATAAACCTGTTCCGGTTTGGGAAACGACGTTGTTGCGTTGTCGAGATAAATTTTTTGAGATTTATTTTCTTGTTTTTTGCAAGCGTTCATAGTTATTGCGTAACCGTTCACGGAATTTTTTTTATTAAATTACGTTTTGACAATTTTTGATGGACAAGTGGGACTTGAGGGACAAGTGGACAACTTTTTTGTAACAAAAATTTGTTCTCAAAATTTTTACAAAACAATTCCCTACTCCTACCCTCTAAAATCTTGCGTTTAAAATTTACGTGAACGGTTACAATATCTTTATTAAAAAACTATCCTCTATATTCTATTGGGCGTCTCTAAAAATTCATTTTTTTGCAAAAAGGTAGGCGGTGTTTCGCCGCTGTGTTTATTTTTTGGGCCGCAATGGAGTTTATGATACCAATAAATTTCAACAATTCATAAAGCCTAAAATATGTACATTTTAGATGTGTAAAATATTAAAATTTATTGATATTGTAAACCGTAATGCGGCCCAAAATTAAACACGGGGCGAAACGCCGCCTACCTGAACAAATGAATTTTTAGAGATACCCTAT
>JAISLW010000475.1 GCA_031277105.1 Planctomycetaceae bacterium
ATATTGAATACGGACATCGCGCTACAACAATGGCATTGCTTGGTATGTTGTCGCTCAAATTAGGACGAAGCATTGCATGGAACGGCGAAAAACAAACAATTCCAAACGATCCCGAAGCAGTAAAACTTCTTTCACGCCAATATCGTTCTCCATGGAAATATCCGCAATAACCAAAAAACATTTGGACGCCTCTTAAAATATATTTTTTGTAAAAAGGTAAGCGGTGTTTCGCCGCTGTGTTTATTTTGTGATTCGCAATACGCGTATACAGATCGTACTTGAAATTCAGTGATTTAAAAGCGTAAAAGCCTGCCGTCCGAAAGCTAGGAAGGCGAAGGTAAACGCAAACTCAAGTACGAATAGTTTAAAACAATTGGGTATCTCCATTGCGGCGTTCTGGCACGGTGTTTAATTTTTTTAGCCGCCTACCTAGACAAATAAATTTTTAGAGATACCCATGATTCATTTTATCTCTTGTTTAAGATTTAAGGTATTGTTATAATCTTAAACAAAGTTTGTAACAGTTCACGAGATTGTAGAAGCGTAGAGTTTTAGGGGATAGATTTATTGTTACGAAAATTGTCCCGCTACATCCTACATACTTTTCCCTAAAATTATTTGCTTAAAATTTACGTGAACGGTTAGCACAATTTTATAATTAAGTTACAAAAACAAACATTACAATTAGGACAAAAACGTTTTTGAATCAATTTTTAATCTCCTAATTGCTAAATAAATTTCCTGATCGATTATCAAAAATTTTTAACATAGGTTAAAACAGCGGCGATTTCATAGTTATATTTTTTGTACGAAAAATAATTTTTACGAAAAATAATCAATCGCCGTTTTAGCCGTAACCAAAATATAATTTTTACAATGGATTTACATCTCAAAAATAAAGTCGTTCTCGTAACGGGCGGCGCAAGCGGATTGGGCAAAACTATTGTTGAGATACTTGCGGAAGAAGGGGCTAAAGTTGCGATTAATTATAGGAGTCGTAAAGAAACTGCTGATTCTTTGGTTTCGGAACTGCGGTCGAAATTTGGCGTAGAGTCGTTGGCAGTTTATGCGGACGTTTCAAATGAATCTGAAGTTCGGAGTATGTTTGACGAAATTGAATTGAAACTTGGCTCAATTCACGCCGTCGTCAACAACGCCGCTTATTGCGCTAATCCCGAATGCGCTAATCTTACGCTAGACGAATTTAAAAAATGCGTTGACATAAATTTGCAAGGACTATTTCTCGTATGCCGCGAAACGGTGCAAAGATTACGCCAAAAAAAATCCAAAGGAAACATAGTCAACATCTCGTCGCAAGCGGCGCTACGCGGCTCCGCAAGCGGAAAAACAGCATACGATATGACCAAAGCAGGAATATTAGGTTTCACTCGCTCGCTCGCTATTGAAGTAGGCAAAGACGGCATAAATGTAAACGCCGTTTTACCCGGATTGATGTACACCGAAATTATCGCCGCCGCTATCGACGCCGATCCCGAAAGATTTAATAAACGCTCTTTACTCGGACGTATTGCCAAAACAGAAGAAATCGCACAAGTCGCCGTATTCCTTTGCTCCGACCGCGCAAGCTATATGACCGGCGCATCAGTAGATGTAAGCGGCGGAATGGCGCTGCATTGATTAACATAATAATTAACATAATAATTAACGTAATAATTAACATGATAATTATTGTAACGAAAATGTTTGATAAAATTGACGAAACAATTTTGTGTTGCGTTTTTTTGGTTTATCCGTATAAACCGCCGCAAGCAAAAATTTAACCTTAACAAATTTAAACTGTTATTACTTGAAATTGCGTTTGCGTCTGTCTGCCTAGATAGCGGACGGTAAGCTTTACATCGCTGAACTTCCAGTACGAACAGTAAATAAAAAAATGAAAAAAACTATTAGTATTTTGATTTGTATTTTGGCGTTTCCGTCGTCTTTTGTTTTTGCGCAAGATGCTGAAAGTGTGTTTGCCAAAATAGACCTTGACAAGAACGGCGTTTTGAGCAAGTCTGAATTTGCGGCTTATATTGAGTTGGAGTCGTTGGTATTGCCTGCGACGTTGATTCAATCGATTTCCGATGCGGCTGATGCGTTGGCGAAAGATGATTTTGCAACGTATCAAAAACATTTGCCTGTTGTTATTGCTTCGGTTAAGCGGACTTCGGGAGCGGTTCGGGCGACGTTGGCGCCGTTAGCGGAAAGATTGGGAACGGGCAAGGATATTAAATCGGCGCGGCGAACTTTCGAGCCGTTCAGTAACGCCGTCGCAAATTTCGTCCTTGCACAACCTGCGACAAATAGACAGGCAAAAGTTTTCCAATGTCCGATGTCGCCGGTGTTAGGCGTAGGACGTTGGATTCAAAAAGACAATGCCGAATTATTAAATCCGTTCTTCGGCGCCGAAATGTTGCATTGCGGAAAGGAATTAAAGTAAAACGTAAAGGTAACGTCTTGTTTTAAAATTAAATTTTGTTTTAAAGGAAACTATATTATGTCAATTAAGAGTGTTGTATTTTGTGTTTTGTTTACGGGTTGTTTTTTGTTGCAATATTTTTTGCCGTTTTGTTTGTGGGCGGCGGAATTATCGGAGAAGCAGCGAATTTTGGCGAATAGATATGCGCAATTAGAGCAGGCTTTATCGAGAATGGCGATTGCAACGGCGCAATCTGATCCGAAGCGTGCGGCGCTGTTGGAGAAGGTATTGATATTGAGCAAGGAAAAATTGGTTGGCAATCGTTTAGAGAATATTGTTGTATTATTGGAGAAAAATCGTTTGAGCGATTCGGCTTTGGGACAAAAGGAGGTCGAAAAGGATATTATTGAGTTGTTGCAAATTCTTGAAAGCGACAACAAGAAAGATGTAAACGCACTAAAAAGAGAACAGTTGCAAAAACTAATCAAGGAATTGACCGAATTGTATAATCAACAAAGAATCAATGCACAAAGAGCGGCTTCGCAAGATAAAGAAAATTTGAAATCTGTCGCCGACGAACAAGAAAGATTACGCCGTTTGACAGACGAACTTCGTAAAAATTTAGACGAACTAGAAGGACGCAACTCCAGTAAATCAACCGAATCAAAAGAAGACAAATCAGACAATTCAAAAGACGGAAAACCCGACGATTCAAAAGACGGTAAATCCGGCGAGTCAAAAGACGGACAATCAGGCGAGTCGAAAGACGGTCAATCGGGCGAGTCGAAAGACGGACAATCAGGCGAGTCGAAAGACGGTCAATCAGGCGAGTCAAAAGACGGTAAATCCGGCGAGTCAAAAGACGGTAAATCCGGCGAGTCGAAAGACGGTCAATCAGGCGAGTCGAAAGACGGTCAATCAGGCGAGTCAAAAGACGGTCAATCAGGCGAGTCGAAAGACGGTCAATCGGGCGAGTCGAAAGACGGTCAATCAGGCGAGTCGAAAGACGGTCAATCAGGCGAGTCGAAAGACGGTCAATCAGGTAAATCTAAAAAAGGTCAATCGGGCGGGCAAAGCGGCGAGAGCGGCGAAGGCAACGAAAGTAAAGACGATGATAAAAATTCAGAAAATGAATCCGATAGCGACGCTAATTCAGATGAAGAAAATACGCCGCAAAAAGACCTAAAAAAGGCAACTAAACATCAACGCCAAGCAAAAAAGAATTTGCAAGATAAAAAGAAGAGCGATGCGCATTCGGATATGGATGCGGCGGCGGCGGAAATTATTCGGGCGAAGGAGAAGTTGTTGCGTATGTTGCGGCAGCTTAGAGAAGAGGAGTTAATGCAAACGCTGGAAAAATTAGGCGCACGGTTTAAGCGAATGTTGCAAGTTGAGCAATCGATTCGTACACAGACGGAGTTGTTGGGCAACGAGATTAAGTTGTTGAGTACGGGATCGGACGGCGGCGAAATGCGTCAAATCAAAATAAAGGCGGGAAAACTAGGCGACGATCAAGGATTAGTTATTGATGATGCGGATGCGGCGTTGGTGTTATTGCGGGAGGACGGCACGGCGCAAGCGATGTTGGAATCTCTTTTGCAAGTGCGTTTTGACGTCGAGGAAATAAAAGCGCGATTGGTTAATACGGAAGTTGATACGGTTACGTTGGAAGTTGAGGATGCGGTAATTGCGGCATTGCAAGAAATGATCGACGCGGTAGAAGAAGCAATAAAAGAATCAAAAGAACGACAAGATGATATGAAAAAAAACCAAGACCCAATACAACAAGACAGTGAAAAAGAAGAACCGCTCATAAAATTACTTGCGGAACTAAAAATGATAAAATCAATGCAAAAACGCGTAAATGAACGAACTGAAAGATACGAAAAATTAACAACAAAAAAATTGCAAGACGACCCCGCATCCGATTTAGAACCAATTAGAAAAAATGTTGAAGAACTAACGCGACAACAAAATAGAATCTCAAGAATTTTACACGACATAAAAATCGGAAAAATAAAAAAATAATCTAAACGTTCTCGAAATTTTTTTAGCAAATTACGTATTGGCAATTTTTAGGGACAAGTGGAAAGGATCGCAGGCGGGACGCCTGCATTCCAGGATCGCGGGCGTCTCGCCTGCATGCGGTTGTACTCAACCGCTAATGAGCGAGGTTTAACATCTCAACCGCCTTTTTTGTTTGCCTATCGGCAAAGTGCAGGCGGGACGCCCGCGATCCGTTGGTCTCGCCTGTACTTCAGGATCGCAGGCGCTTCAGGATCGCAAACATTTCGCCTGATGTTTCTTCAGATTCGCAGGCGAAACGCCTGCATCACCGGATCGCGGGCGTCTCGCCTGCATGCGGTTGTACTCAACCGCTAATGAGCGAGGTTATATTAGGTTAGTTTTTCAGCAACTTGCCTTCGCCGCCGGATCGCGGGCGTCTCGCCTGCAAG
>JAISLW010000192.1 GCA_031277105.1 Planctomycetaceae bacterium
TTAGAGTTGCGTAATTTTGGCGAAACGACGTTGACGGAAGTTAAGGAAAAACTTTCGGCGCTAGGATTAAAACTAGGAATGAAAGTCGCACAAACAGACCAATAATTAAATGAAAAAAACAAAATAATCTACGTTTAATCCGACCAATCCACGTAATCTGTAGATCAATTTTTTGTCCACAGATTACACAGATTGCAAAGGAACGCAGCCGCGACGGTTGCGTTCCTTTGCTTAACTTTTCGTGAAGGGTTTATTTATTTTTTAATAAATTTTCTAAAATAGTTAGAGTTCGTTTTGTTGCGCCTTGTTGTTGTTTAACTAATTTTTGTGCGTTTGATCCTAGTTTATTTGCGAATTGATTTGATGTTAAACATTTTCGTACAAAAATTTCTAATTCATGTTGATCGCATATTACATTAGCGCCATCAGCCCGCAATAATAAATCAGTAATATCACGGAAATTTTTTGTATTTGGTCCGAAACATACCGCAGCGCCGTAAGCCGCAGGTTCAATCATATTTTGTCCTCCTCGTTTCCCGATACTGCCGCCTACAAACGCAATCGACGCTAAACCCCACCACGCCCCAAGCTCGCCCATCTTATCCACAAGCAATATTCTCGGACGATACGATTGGCTCATATCAGATTTTTGCGTACTATTAAAATTGCGAATATCTTTGCCGACAACATCGCAATTATCTTTGTCAACAAAATTGCGAATATTTTTTTTGTCAACATCAACATTATTATCAACGATCCCTTTGCCAACAATATTCTCATCATTGTCAATAATATTATTACAAAAATTTTCATTGACAAAATTTTTATTGACAAAAAGATCGTTGCCAATATCCGCATCGCCTGCGTCAAATTTTACATCAGTCAACAAACTACGCCGCTCCCACTCAACAGATAATCCATCCAACAACTTCGCAACTTCGCCAAAACGCTCCTCATGCCGCGGCACAATTATTAAACGTAACGCAGGAAACTCCAAACACAAATTTTTATAACACTCAACCGCAAATAACTCCTCCGGCGACTGCGTACTCCCCGCAACAAACACAACGTCGCCCGACTCTATTCCGGCTAATAAACGTAACTTTGCCGTCTCCGCATTATCTCGATCAAACACCGCTCCATCAAACTTCATCGAACCTGTTACATGAATCGCTTCCGCCAAAGCGCCCAACTCGCTAAACCAATTCGCATAAGTTTCACTCTGCACCGCAACCGCATCCAACCTGCGTAACATCGACGCAATAAACGGACGACCCCATAAATTTCGCTCATAACCCGCATCGCTAAAACGACCATTTATCACCGCCAACTTCACACCGCAACGATTAGCCGTATCTATCAAATTCGGCCAAAATTCTTGCTCGACCAAAACCAATAAATCTGGTTGCAAACGCTTCACCGCAGCCGAAACAGCCCAACTAAAATCAAGAGGACAATAAAACACACGCCAATCGTCGCCATAAATCCGCTTCGCAACTTCCATCCCCGTCCGCGAAGTCGTCGAAATCACACAACGCCAATCAGGATGATTTTCCTGCGCCAAACGCAAAAGCGGACGCAATAAACGCACCTCGCCAACACTTACCGCATGAAACCAAATTACATATTCCTTGTCGCCCAAACCCTTGACAACTTCACAACGCTTAACAATCCGCCCAAAGAATTTCTCCTTAAAACCGGCGCGATACTTGCCGTAATAAACCGCATTGTAAATCAATACAGGCAAATAAAATAACAAAAGAAAAATATAAAGAATATTCAATAAAAACGCTTTCATCACAAAAATAAATATTAAACTGTTCGCAACTAATTTGCGTTTACCACAACCTGCCTAACTATCGGACAACAGACTTTTACGCTTTTAAATCACAGAATTTCAAATACGAACAACATACATCACGAACTTCAAGTACCATACGTATAAACAATAGATTATTTACGTTTAGGATTATTTTGATTAGGATTATTTTGTTTTTGACGAAAAATTTTCGTACTTGAAACGCCAACGTCGTTTTCAAAAATCCTAGCGCTAACTTCGCCGTCAATCGAACTAATTTTCTTTTGCATAAGATTGTCAAACTTAATATCCGAATAACTTTCCCAATTATTATTTATACTTTGTTCGTTTTTAGGCATTACCGGCAAACGTTTCGGGACGTTCAAATGTTTCGGAATGTTACTCGTCATTTTATCAGCGTTGTCAACTCGCTTCGGCTCTCGCATCACATCCGAACTTTCCAACACATCATCCGCCAAACCAACAATATCACTAACACTCTCGTCAATATCCGGCTTAAATTCCGTTACGAAATTTTCACGCTTGTTGTTTTTTGATTCAATAATAAATTTATCATTGCTATTATTATTGTTATTTGATAAAGAATTTTTTGATAAAATTTTCGTTTTGCTATTTACCCAATCTTCATTTTTTTGTGTTGTAATATTCGGCGAAGTCCATAACGGATACGATTTCTCTTCAGATAAATTTTGGCGTTCCAGATAATTATCCGCAATAGATTTATTTTGATTTTGCAAATTTTCCGCTTCCAATTTAACATCGACTTTAAGCTCCTTGATCTGGTTAATATCATTGCGTTTATATTGCATATCCCCCGTGTCGGTTTCAACGGTTAATAACTCATTCGGTAATTTATTACCAACATTACCCACGCCTTTGGCAACATCCACAACATCCGAAATATGCAAATCGCCGTCAATCTCAACCGGTAATTGCTCAATCAAATTTGTAATATTTTCTGTTTTTTGTTTTACAACATCTTGACTTGCATGAGTTGTTTTTTCATATGGTAATTTTATTGCGTCGTTTACTACATCAACTACAATCGGAATAGCCGTCGTATCATTTTTCGGCGTAACTTGCGCAACATTATCAACATTATCCATAAATCTATTTCGCAAACCTACCGGCAATCGCCTCATACTCAAATCAATATCTTTCGACACATCAATCTCAATATCCGACTTACTATCAGATTCGATTTTAGGTTCTGTTTTAGATTCAACTTTAGATTCAACTTTAGATTCTTTTTCTGTTTTAGTTTCAGATTTAGACTCTGTTTCAGTTTTAGATTCAGTTTCATCTTTGGTTTTAGTTGTCGTTTCAGCGTCGTTTGGCGGAGCAATTTTTTCGTTGTCTTTTACGTTTACTGAAATATCTGCTAAAGGATTTTTTGTTACGATAAATTGATTCTGTTGATTATTGTTTGTTGTCTGGTCAAAAACGTCGTCAGGAATTTCGTTTTGAAATTTTTTATTTTGCGGCGTTGCGTCTGTTTGTTTTTGTTGTTTATTTTTTAGATCGATAGGATGTATAACCAAAGTCGGATGCGATTCGTTTGTTTTTGTTTTTGTTTTTGTGTTTGGCGTTGAATTTTCAGGGAATGGCGACGGCGTTGTTGTAGCGTTTAGATTTGGCGTTGTCAATGTTTGCTGTTGGCGTTGTTGCGTATCAGACGCTAGGCGGAATGCTAGAAAAGGTTCGTCTTTGGATTTTGGTTTAATATTTTTTTTGTTTTCAACAAACTCTAATTTTGGCAAAAAGTCGTTGACGTTTGAATCGTGATAAAAATTATTGTTGTCTGATTGCTGGGGATATTTCAACATATTATTTGCAACGTTATTTGTTCTGTAATTGTGTTGTGTTGTATTTATTTTTTTTGCGTATTGATTTTCTGTTATGATGTTATTTTTTTGTTTTTCATTTTTGTTTGGCTGGTTTGTTTGGATATTATTTGTGATTTTATATTGGTATTGTCTGTTAAGATTTTGATTTTCGAGTTCGCGAATTTTAATACTTGGTTTACCTTCGATTTTTTGATTTATGATAATTGTCGTTTTATTGCGGTCTTCGTTTAATCGCAAACTTTCCGGATCAAAAGATAAACTGACGTTATGTGCGGAGTTGTCTGATGGATTTGTTAAACTCGCAATATTTGCGTCCGAAATTATATCGACGGGAATTTTTTGATACGGAATTAATTTAACTTGCGGAAATGAAATTGACGGCGTATTTTTTGTAACGTTATTTACCGGATCAAAATCAATAGGTCGCAATTCAGTTTTTTGTTTGTCCACTGATTCATTCACCGGTTCAATTTCGTTTGATATATCTGGAATACGTTTTGGGATTTGCGGCGTATTTTTTTGTTCGTCGGCTGATAAGTTACTTGTAGTTGTTGTAGTTGTTGTTTGTCGCGACGCTAGCGGCGGTATTAAAGTTGTTGTCGTTTGCGGCGTTTGTTGAGATAAAGTATTTTGTTCCGGCGTTGCATCTGAAGTTGTTGGAATTTGTTTTATGGTTTGGTTTGTATTTTGCGATTTATCTGCTGTCGTCGGATTTATTAATTTTGGATTTGTTAATAATTGTCTTTCGTCTTCTGTTAAAATTTTATCTTGTACGGATGCTATTTCCTTTGATTCAAGTAATATCAATTCATGTTTTATTTTTTCAATTAGCGCCGGCGATACTTCATTTTTACCGGCGGCGTCAAGTTGCGGCGTTTCGTCATTTGCGAGCAAGGCTTGCTGTTCGGCGAATTGGGCTTGATTTTCGCTTCCGAGTTTACGATAAATTTTTGCTAACTCTTTGTATGCGAGTTTATCGCCTAACGCTAATTTTAAATAACGTAAACCTTCGGATTGTCTATCATTTTGTTGTGCGATAATTTGACCGAGATTGAACAAAGTGCGTCGATCTTTTGGCGCTACTAATACGGCGTTTTTGAGAATAGTTTCGGCGTCGTCTAAACGGTTGCGGTCGATATATAATTTGGCAAAATCACAAAGAAACGTAGGATTAACGTTACCGTCAGTCAACGCCATCCGAAAATAGCGCTCGCTTTCAGTATAATTCTTTACTTTAGCGCTCAACACTGCCATCCGATGTAAAATCATAAACCGCAACGTCGAACCTTGCGCAACTTCTAATCCGGCATTATACAATTTCATTGCCGCCGTAACATCGCCGCGCCGTTCATAATTTGCGCCTTCGAGAAAAAGTTGTTCAGACTTTGTATCGGATTTATTTGTTGCGGTTTCGGTTTGATTAGAGTTTTGATCTTGTGGTTCGTGCGGTATTGGGAAAACGTTATTTGTCGTATTAGTTTTCGTTGTGTTGTTAGTTGTTTGGGCTTGTAATTTATTAATTATGCAAGTCGTATAAATAACAACGCCGACCAATACTATTACAAAATAAAGGACAAAACAAATAAACCGCAATTTCAAACTTAATTGTATCATTTCTATAACCATTAAAGACGTTTATTCAAAAGACTGTACAACTTTCATAAACGATCCAGCATTCGTATATCATTCTGTTGAATTTCCATCTATTATTTTTTGTAACGATAATTGTAATTGCTTTGGTCAAGATAACGGTAAAAAAATTACGCCGCATTTGATCCAAAAATAAACGTTTTGCCGAATAATTTTAAACTATTCGCTTTAATTTGCGTTTACCATCGCTTGCCTGCCTAGTTAGCGGACGGCAGGTTTGACGCTTTTAAATCACTGAATTTCAAATGCGAACAGTATATGTTTATAAATTTTATAATACGAACAGTGTATATTCTTGCGTTGTCGTAATTTTGAATTTTATTTGTATAAAATTCCAGCGTTCTGATTTTGTTGATAATTACGTCTATATCGGATGTATCGGTTATAAGACGCAAAATTCTTTAGGGCGTCTCTAAAAATTCATTTGTCCAGGTAGGCGGCGTTTCGCCACTGCGTTTAATTTTTGACCGCATTAGAGTTTATGACGCTAATAAATTTTATTACTTCACAACGCCGAAAATACATCTATTTTATACGTTATGAATTATTAAAATTTAATAATAATTTTATGCGTATTGCGACGTTTCGGCGAAACATCGCCTACCTTTTTACAAAAAAATGAATTTTTAGAGATACCATTTAGTAGATTATTTTTAATGATAGACCAGTAAACGGCAAAAAAACAAGAAACACACGCCAAGACTTTTTTTAGATAAAAAAACAAAAATTGCCAAAACAATCAACAATTCTTTACCCAATTGACGTTACCAAACAAAAACGCCAAAGAAAACATCCGTCTGATCGGCAAACGGATATTTTCTTTTTTATTGACGCTAATTTAAAATACTAACAAACAACATCATCAATTTAATGCCGTCGTAAATTCGCCAATCGATACGCATTCAAATGCAAAATCAAAAAGTTCGTCAAGTTTATCCAATGATTGAATACTCATTATCCTCTCTTGCAATTCAACTGGCGGCTCCTCATCCAGACGATTCCTCAATGCACGGATTATACTTCTCGCTTTGCCTCTAGTCTCGCCTCTTGCTTCGCCTCTTGCTTCGCCTCTTGCTTCACCTCTTGCCTCGCCTATAGCTTCGCCGCTTGCTCTACCTCTTGCTTCGGCTTCTTTGTAATATGTTTCTGCAACTGATTGTCCCATAACTTCTACTCCTAAATTTTTGGTTAAATTGATTAATTTTTCATACGTTTCAGGTTTAAAATGGGTTGAACTCGTACTCAAATAATACAAGCCCAAATCCCACAACATCAAAAAAATTTCGTCTTTGCCTATATCTTCTTTAAACTTCTCAAATAATTCAAATGCTTCCTCATTGACGCTTTCATTGTGGGCAATAATTAACAGACGGAAAAATAAATACACCAACGGAATTAAAGGCATTGTCTCTTCCGTCAAAACGTTCAAATCATACACGAATACTTTATAATGAAAAATCATATCCCGCAATACCGACCCTTCCGGCAACGAAATAATATCAGAAACATCAGACGGCATATTAAATACGCCGTCGCCGCAATGAAATATCATCGCAATAATACATTGCAACAACTTAACCTGACGCTCTACTTTCTGAATTTTTTCATTGTCGTCTTTCTCAAAACCAGCCAACATCATCGTCATGTTGTAAGCGTATTGGAATAATTTTAAGATTGCTTTAAGTCTATTATCGGACTTAAAATCTATTATCCAGTAGATATATTCAACGTTTTCGCCGCCTTCAATATTATTACCGATATTGTTCTTAAACGGAATTCGATAAACCACGTCCGCATAAAGCGAATGTAAACGTTTGTTCACAAATTCGCTGTTTGCTATCTCCATTCGGTTTAGGTCAAGTTCTGCAAGTATTGACTTATCCAATATACACGACAATATTAAACGCGCAAAAAATAAATTAAAAAAAATATCCTTGCAAAATTTATCATGACGATAAAATCTAGGCAACTTGCCAAATAATGATTTAAGGTAACTAGATAAAGTAATTCGCATTTACACTTTTCCTTAATATATTTTTTTAACGTTATTATATTTTGAATTATTATAAAATGAATTTGCTAAGGTCTTCATCTTTGCTTATTGTTTCGATGCGTTTTTTGACGTATTCGGCGTTGATGACGATTTTATCTTTTTTCATTTCCGGCGCTTCAAAACTTAACTCCTCTAGCAACAATTCCATTATTGTATAAAGTCGTCTTGCTCCGATATTTTGCATTTTTTGATTTGTCGCATAAGCGTACTCTGCCAGCATTTCAATACTATCCGGTTCAAAAACTAACTCTAGATTTTCTGTTGCCATTAATGCTTGATATTGTCTAGTCAGCGCCGAATTTGGCTCGGTCAAGATACGCACGAAATCCTCTTTCTTGAGATCATTTAACTCAACTCTAATCGGAAAACGTCCCTGCAATTCCGGCATTAAATCGCTCGGATTAGCGCGATGAAAAGCGCCTGCGGCAATAAAAAGAATATGATCCGTTTTGATATAACCGTATTTTGTCTGGACTGTTGTACCTTCGACTATTGGTAAAAGATCGCGTTGAACGCCTTGTCGTGAAACGTCTGCGCCGTGTTGTTTTTCGCTTGCGACGATTTTGTCAATTTCGTCAATAAAAATTATGCCTAGATTTTCCGCCAATTCTACTGCCGCTGTTTGTACTTTATCTTTATTGATCAACTGGTCGCTCTCCTGTTCAATCAAAAACTCTCGTGCGTCTTTTACCGTCAACTCGCGTTTAGTTCGGCTTTTCGGCGCTATTTTTTCGAACATTTCTTGAAAATCAATCTCCATTGATTCCATTCCGGGTAAATTGCTCATTACCATCGGCACTGCTTTTGTTTCCGAAATAATACTTACCGTCCGTTCTTCCATCAAACCGTCTTCCAACATTTTGCGGATTTTGTCGCGATTCCTTTCGTGTCGGACTGATTTTATTAGTTTTTTATCTGATTTAGAAAATGAATCAGAATCTTCCGCGTCAATGTTACCGGAGGGCGGCAATAAGAGATCGACGAGTTGTTCGTTTGCACGTTTGACAGCTTCGGATCGTACTTTCTCTCGTTCCGCAGAGCGAACTATGCCAAGTGCATTTTCGACAAGTTCGCGAACCATACTTTCCACGTCGCGACCATAATAACCAACTTCCGTATATTTAGTCGCTTCGACTTTGATAAAAGGAGCGCCGGTCAAGGTCGCTAATCGACGCGCTATTTCTGTTTTACCAACACCAGTCGGTCCTATCATCATTATATTTTTAGGTGAGATTTCGCGACGCATCGATTCTTCTACCCGTTGACGCCGCCAACGATTACGAATCGCTACCGCCACGGAACGCTTAGCCTCATTTTGACCAACAATATACTTGTCAAGTTCTACTACTATCTGACGTGGAGTTAAGTCCATTGAAAAAATTTTTTTAATATGTTTTGATTAAAATTTTAAACGATTCACATTTTATAAACTGTTCTATTTGAATTTACGTTTACCGTTGCCTGTCCTGTTATTGGGCGGCGGTGTTTGACGTTTTTAGATCAATAAATTTCAAATACGATACGTATATTTTGAGGAGTCTTTGTAAATATAAATTAACGCGACGCCCAAAAAATGACGCAATAAATTTGTAACTACTATTTTCTTATAACATAATTAGCCGCAATTCTGCGTATTCAGTAATTAAAATTTAAACAGTACCAAACAAACGGGGCGTAATTATCCCAGTTTTATGAAACTTGTCAATTCCATCTTAAAAGCCATAACTTAAATTGATAGAGTAACGCAAATAAAATCAAATTAAAAATTATTTTAGATTCAACGTCAATTATAATAGGCAACTTTTAACAATCAGTTTTTTTATTTATACGCCGAAAATTCAGAGTTCATTGAGAAGAATTTTTTTAAAATATTTTAGATCAAAAAGTCAATTATAATATTAAATCACGTTTTGATTCCAATTAAAATTTCCTTAAAATTTCCTCCTGTGTTCTCTGTGATTAATAAAAAGGGAATCTCTAAAAATTCATTTTTTTGTAAAAAGGTAGGCGGTGTTTCGCCGAAACGCCGCAATACGTGTAAAACAATTATTAAATTTTAATAATTCATAACGTGTAAAATAGATTTATTTTAGGCGTTGTAAAATAATAAAATTTATTAGCGACATAAACTCCATTGCGGCCCAAAAAATAAACACAGTGGCGAAACGCCGCCTACCTGAACAAATGAATTTTTAGAGATACCCTACAGCTAGTATTTGAATTTCATAGATTTAAAAGCGTTAAAGCCTGCCGTCCGCAAACTAGGCAGGCGAAGGTAAATCGCAAATTAAAGTACGAACAGTTTAAAATGCCCCCGCTTCCACAATCAGACTATTTTGATATACTTTTGCGGTTTTGAGTGGCGCGGCGTTTTTGGGGCGTCTGTTTTTTATTTCAAATGTGTTTAAAATTTGATTTTCACTGAAGGGTAAAATAAAATAATAAATCAATATAATCCGCAATTCATATTTTTCAAATTAGTAATTTTAGTGTTTACATTTTATTAAACTGTTAAAGTTTTAGAGTGTAATTTGTATAAAAATGAGTATAAATATTGAGGACATTGTTGCGGGGCATGTTAAGGATACGGATTCTTTTCATTTTCCGTTTTGTCATGTTCAAATACCGCAATTTCTTGTTGATATTGGCATTACGCGATTTGTCATAATTGAGATAGCCGCCGCAATAGTTATGGCTGCAATTTTTTTACCGCTTGCCGTAAAAATACGCGGCGGCAGACCGGCAAGGGGGCGTTTCTGGAATATGATGGAAGTTTTTTTGCTTTATATGCGGGACGATGTTATTGTGCCGTCTATTGGTAAAAAGGATGCGGCGCCGTATATTCCGTATCTTTGGACGTTATTTTTTTTCGTCTTGTTTTGTAATCTTGCGGGGATGTTACCATGGGCGGGTTCGCCGACGGGTTCGATTATGGTTACGGGAATCCTCTCAATTTGTACGTTAGTAATTGTTACAATTACGGGAATAATTCATCATGGCGCCGTAGGATTTTGGATTGGGATGATTCCGCCGTTGGAGGGAACTATTGGAATTGTGTTGGCGCCGTTTATGTTTGTGTTGGAAATATTTAGTTTTTTGATAAAGCATTGTTCGCTTTGTATTCGTCTTATGGCAAATATGTTTGGCGGTCATTTAATGGTTGCGGTTTTTTTGGCTTTTATTCCAATGTCTGCGTGGGCTGTTTACGCATGGATTCCAATAACGTCGATTGTAATAATAACTGTCGTTTGTATCAGTTTTCTTGAACTATTCGTCGCCTTCTTGCAAGCATACATTTTCACGTTTTTAACTTCCGTGTACATCGGAATGGCAATACATCAACATTGACAAAACATAACATTGATATAATTGTATTTGAAATTTTCACAATTTAACGGCATAATACGAATCGCATTTTAATTTTAGCAAAACATAAAATAGCAAAATATAAAATCAAAGTAATCATTCGCAAAATTTTTTATGGGATTAAGAAATAGGGTTTAGTTTTTTAACTAGCAATTAGGAATTTAGAGGATAGTTTTTTGTAACAAAAAATTGTCTCTTTTGTTCCGAGCGTCCCTCTTGTCCCTTAAAAACGCTGGAATGTAATTTACTAAACAATTTTTTTGCAACAACAATGAATCGCATAAACATTAACATTAACATTAACTTTAACTTTAATTTTAACTAGACTATTAACCCAAAAACTCAAAAAGGAGAATTTTTGTGACTACAATTTCCCGAATTTTCGTTTTCGGTTTTGCGCTGCTGATATTGTTTTTACCGGCAGTTGCATTTGCACAAAGTACCGGCGTTGATTCCGCCGAGCAAACAACGTCAATAGCGTTATCCAAAACGTCGTTAGGTTATCTTGGCGTGGGGATAGGCGCTGGGCTGGCGGCGATTGGCGCTGGTATAGGTATCGGGCTGATTGGTTCGCGGGCAATTGAAGCAATTGCGCGACAACCCGAAATGTTAGGTCAATTAAGAGCGTTAATGTTTATCTCTGCCGCTTTTGTGGAAGGGGTCGCTCTTTTTGCGTTGGTTATTTGCCTACTGTGTTTATTTATCGGAAAATAAAACAATAGTAGTCAAAATAAAAAAAATAACCTTTCATAAAAATTTAAGTAATCGATTTTAGGGAGTAGGGAGTATTTTTTTAATTAGGAAATTGGAAATTAGAAATTGGAATTAGAGATATGTTTTTGTTACAAAAAATCGTCTTGTCTGTTCCTTTTGTTTCCCCTAATCCCTTAAAATCGCTGATACGTAATTTACTAAATAAATTTGTGTGAGCGGTTACGAATTGATGTTGGATGTAGGAATTTTGCGGGCGTTAGTTTGTTTCGTATAATTCCAATTTTGATTTTTTGTAACGATAATTTTTGTAATTGAATTTTATAAGCGGGCGTATTAAAAAATTGCGTTGAAATTTGATTGCGAATATGAATGATATGAGGTTGTAAAGATATGAAAATGAGAATGCAAAATCGGATTGATAGTAAAACTTGCCGTAATAAGTTATTGACGGCGGCGGTATTGTTTTTGATATTTTTGATTTTAGTCGTGTTTAGCGGCGGCGGCGTTGTTGGCGAAGTGTTTGGTGAAAATGTTGTTACAGAAATTAAATCCGCTTCGCATCAATCGCATCAATCGCATCAATCAAATGAATCAAATGACAACGCAAAAATTACAAATCACCAAAACAAAAATCAAAATCAAAACGAACATGGAGACAGCGCAACACATAAAGCGCCAAGTTTGAATCCTCTTGAGATGGCGTCGGATACGGCGATTTGGTCGCTTGTGATTTTTTTGTTAGTGTTTGGCATACTTGGCAAGTTTGCGTTTGGACCGATTGCGAAGGCGTTGGATGAGCGGGAGGCGAATATTGCGGAAAAAATTGCATCGGCGCAACGTACAAATGATGAAGCAAAAGAAATTTTACAACAATATCAGGACAAACTGGACAAATCTAAAGAAGAGGTGAGACAAATTCTTGATGCGGCGAGGAAAGATGCGGAACGTGCGGCTGGAGAAATTGTCGCTAAAGCAAGAGAATCGGCAAGTCAAGAACGTGAAAGGGCAATGAAAGAGATTGAGGGCGCTACAACTTTTGCGCTACAAAAAATCGCTGAAAAGAGTGCAACTTTGGCAACAAATTTAGCCGGAAAAATTATTCATGCCGAAATTAAGCCGGAACATCATCGCGATCTAATTCGTGGAACTCTTGACGAATTTACAAACATAAAAAGTTAAACCGAAACGTTTCAACCGGAATATTTCAACTGATATGTTTGAATAAATGTCAGAAGGATCGCAGGCGAGACGCCTGCATTTCAGGATCGCAGGCGTCTTGCCTGTGTTCCTTCAGATTCGCAGGCGAAACGCCTGCATCCCAGGATCGCGGGCGTCTCGCCTGCATGCGGTTGTACTCAACCGCTAATGAGCGAGGTTTAATATCTCAACAGCCTTTTTATTTGCCTATCGGCAAAGTGCAGGCGGGACGCCCGCGATCCGTTGGTCTCGCCTGCAAGCGGTTGTACTCAACCGCTAATGAGCGAGGTTTATATATCAACCGATTTTTTTGTTTGCCCTCTGGCAAATTGTAGTCGTGGCGTCTGTGTTCCTTCTAGATTTTTTGTTACAAAAAATCGTCCCTCATGTCTCTCATGTCCCATTTGTTCTTCAAAATTGCCGAACAAAATTTCCATGAACGGTTAAATTAAAGCCGGTTATTAGGAGTTGTTTTTTGTATTGGCGGTATGCGATATGCGGATTATCTGTATAATTGAGCGGCAATTTTAGGGCAACGGAAATCTCTAATACAACAAGAAAGATAATTTTGTCGGCGTTATTTTAAACTGTTTTCGCTTTAATTTGCGATTTACTTTCGCCTGTTTAGATTTCGGACGGCAGGTTTTTATGTTTTAAAATCGTTGAAATTTAAGTACGAGTAGTTTATAGGATATTTTGGGGTGTAATAATATGAGTCGGAAAAATATTAACATGCGGCGTATAAAAAAATCGCGGCTGCTTTTACGGCAAGTTACATTTAAACGTAACAAGAGGACTTGGGCTAATAAATTTAGGGACGCTTTCTACGGTTTAATATTGTCTTTCAAGGGTCAATCGAGTTATCATGCTCATTTTGCGGGCGCTGCGGGCGTAATTTTGGCGGCGTTTCTAATTGGTAATTTTGACGTTATTCGTTGGTCGATTATTATTATTTGTGTAGCGATGGTTATTACAACGGAGATGTTGAACACGTCAATTGAAAATTTGGCAAAAGCAATAACAAAAAAATATAATCCAAAAATTAAATTAGCGCTTGATATTGCAAGTGGCGCCGTATTACTCATATCGTTTGGCGCCGCAATTACCGGAATTATTCTGTTCACCGAAGCAATCATAAAATTATTGTAACCGTTCACAAAATTTTAGGAAATAGAATTTCAGAGAATAGAGGTTTATGGAATAAGGGATTAGGGAGTAGTTTTTAGAAAATTAGCTAAAAGTTTTTTGTTATAAAAAAAATTGTCCCTCATGTTCATCAAAAAATTGTCAATATATATTTTGCTAAACATATCTCCGTAACGGTTACCGAATTTATTTTCTGTAATCTCATTTTAACCTAATTTTTCTTTACAAAACTATTCACCCAAAAAAACTCAGTAGAAAATGAATCAACCAAACAACAACCTCATTAGCTCATTAAAAATTAGGTAATGATGTTTGGTTTTTTTGGGGGGGATTTGTTGCTACTGATGTTGTTAAGTTAAGAAAAATTAGGTGAAAATGAGATTGCCTTTTTATTTTTATATTTTATCGAAATGTCAATAGAATCTGATTCAGATAAATCGTTGTTGTTATTTGCTTGTGGTAAGATACAGGCGGGATTTCCGACGCCTGTTGACGGCGGGGTTTCGGCGATTGGATTTGATTTAATGCGATTGTTGGCGCCTAATCCTCCGGCGACTTTTATTATTCGCGTAAGTGGCAACTCAATGATCAACGCCGGAATATTTGACGGTGATTTACTAATCGTTGACAGAAGTTTGCAACCCGAAAATAACAATATTGTCGTCGCAACAATTGACGAAGAATTCACCGTCAAAAGACTCATAATAAAAAATAAAAATTACGAACTACACCCCGAAAATCCAGACTTTAAACCAATCAAATTCGCAAACGAATCAGAACTAAAAATCTGGGGCGTCGTAAAAAAAGTTATACACTTCGTGTAAAAAAAGAGAGTAGCGAATGGGTATCTCTAAAAATTCATTTTTTGCAAAAAGGTAGGCGGAGTTTCGCTACTGTGTTTATTTTTTAGCAACCGCAATCTTCAATGGCAAAAGGACTATAATAATATTCTTCAAATTGTCTTGCGGATAAATTTATTTGGTCTTCGGCAGGTTTGCCGGTTGGTTTTAATTTAGCATTTCGCATGGCAAATCTACGTATTACCTCCGCTATCCGCTCCGCTAATCCTAACTCTTCCGATTTTCGTTGCGCAATACTCGCAACTTCAACCGACCGTTTCCAATCAGATTCCCATTGCGGATCCGCTTCCGCCGCCCATTGCCAAATCTTACTCCACTCAATCGCATTAAAATCGCCGTTCTCAATTTCACGCCTGTCAATATACTCGCCGGCGCCGCCAATTAAACCTAACTCTAAAAATGTCCCCGCCAAAAATAACTTCGACCGCAAACCATCAACCGCCGACGAAATCATTAACGCCGCCGACTCCGATAACTCAAAAAAACTTTCGCCAATCGATAATATCTTAATTAAATTTTCATCCGAAACATTGCCGCCCCCTACCTGCAACTTACCAGAAAGATACGCCGATTTACCCATAATCCGTAACGCCTTCGCCATCGAGTCCGCATTTTTTGAATCAATCTCAATCGCATCAAATATCAACGCCGCACGCTCAAATAATTGCAACTTCTCAAATAAATTATTTGATAACTTGCACAACTCAAAACACGACCACGCACGACGCAACGGCGTTGAAAAACAATCAATACTCTTTAGCGCTAACTTGAAATCGCCCGATTGGATTATTCGTTGCGCAAAAGCAAGTTCGCCCCAATCGCGATAGTCAACGTCGTTTATCGTTTCAATAATCCGCCTCGCCGCCGCAACATTAAACTCCAACAATTTAACCGCAAACTCGCAACGACTACGCCAAGAATCAAACGGATTAGAAGTCAATCCAATAATCCGAATTGCCGTCTCCGACTCGTTATTTTCCAGAAACGTCTGCGCTATACGCCCGACAACAACACCCGACTCAAAATCAATCTCAACCAACCGCCGCAACAACTTAATCGCAATCTCCGCGTGCTTATTATTGGCGGCGTTTATCGACGCATTAATTAAGAAAGAACGTTGCTCCGACGGCGCCGGAATTTTTGTAACAGTAATTAGCGCTTCGTCAATTTGACCCGCATCAATTTGCGCCGCCGCAACAGCATACAAAACGCCCGAAGACGCCATCGGCGTTCTAAACTTGCCCGCCGCCTCAATTGCAATTCTAAAAGGCATTGTTAAAAATTATAGGGTCTCTCTAAAAATTCATTTTTTTGCAAAAAGGTAGGCGGTGTTTCGCCGAAACGCCGCAATGGAGTTTATGATACCAATAAATTTTAATAATTCATAAAGCCTAAAATATGTTTATTTTAGACGTGCGAAATATTAAAATTTATTGATAACGTAAACCGTAATGCGG
>JAISLW010000196.1 GCA_031277105.1 Planctomycetaceae bacterium
TTAGAGTTGCGTAATTTTGGCGAAACGACGTTGACGGAAGTTAAGGAAAAACTTTCGGCGCTAGGATTAAAACTAGGAATGAAAGTCGCACAAACAGACCAATAATTAAATGAAAAAAAACAAAATAATCTACGGGGCTTCTCTAAAAATTCAATTTTTTGTCAAAAAGGTAGGCGGCGTTTCGCCGCTGTGTTTATTTTTTGTGCCGCAATGGAGTTTATGCTACCAATAAATTTCAATAATTCATAAAGCCTAAAATATGTTCATTTTAGACGTGTGACGTATTAAAATTATTGATATTGTAAACCGTAATGCGGCCCAAAATTAAACACGGGGCGAAACGCCGCCTACCTAGACAAATGAATTTTTAGAGATACCCAATTAAAATTATCGTTACAAAAAATAATTATCCCTGCTTGATAGGCACAAAAAACTATACCCTACATCCTATACAGTTCGTACTTGAATTTCAAGTACGAACTGTATAAAAATTAAAAAATTGAGGAGAATATTTAATATGAAAATTAGATTAACTTTTATTTTGTTTGTGTGTGTTTTATTTTGTGCGATGTTGTCGGTTGGGGCTTCGGAGTCTTTGCGTTTTGCGGTTATTTCGGATACTCATTTTGAGAATAATCGCGGCGAAGGCGCAAAAGTTAAAGTTCCTAAAGCGCTGAAGAATCTGTTGGGGCATAAGCCGTTGGTTGACGCTATTTTTGTAGTTGGCGATTTGACTGATCGCGGTCGATTGGAAGAATACGATCAATTGATTTCAACGTTTAACAACAAGGAATTGATACCCGACGGCGTTGCGGTTTATTTTATGATGGGTTTCAACCATGACAAATCACCTTCGTCTAACGCCAAAGAACCGGTAAAAGATATTTTAGGACAAACCGCAACAAACGCACAAAAAAACTTTTTAGAAAAAGTTAAAAAACCGCTTCAACAATATATTGAAATCAAAAATTATCCGTTTATTTTATTGAGCGAAGGCGGTAGCAACCCGAGTCCATACAACAACGAAGTAAAAAAATTTCTTGAACAACATCTTGTCGCCGCCGCAAAAAAATATCCTAATAAACCGGTTTTTGTTTTTACTCATGTTCCGCCGTTGAATACTTGTTATGGTTCGTGGAAACATGAGGGTTGGGGTACGGATATTTTTACGCCGGTGTTGAGTCGTTATCCGCAAGCGGTAGTTTTTTCGGGTCATTCGCATTTTCCTATTGGCGACCCGCGTTCAATTTATCAGGAAAAATTCACGACAATCAACGACGGCAGCACAACCTACGGCGAAGTAGAACGCGGCATATTAAATATCGGAATTCATCCGGAAAATTGCAATAAAGTTACAGAAGGTTTGATTGTAAATATGTTGAAAAACGGCGACGTCGAAATTGAGCGATGGGATACTTACCGCAACGAGGAAATTTTACCGCGATGGACTATTAACGCCCCGCACGACGGCAGTAAATTTCATTACACAAAAGACCGCAACGGTTTGCCCGCCCCCGAATTTGAAAAAGAAACGCAACCGGTAATCAGCGATATTACCTCCAACTCATGCAAAGTAACTTTTCAACAAGCAACAGACAACGATGTAGTTCAAAGGTATCTTGTCGAAATTTTAGATGGAGAAAAGGTAATTGCATCGTTTCGCAAGTTTTCACAATTCTATTTAAACAGTGAAATGCCAAAAAATTTAAGCGTAACTTTCAACAATTTACCTCCGCAAAAAACTCTAACCGCAAAAATCACCGCAATAGATTCATATAACAATAAATCAAAACCAATACAAAGTAAAACCTTTCAGATAAAAAACGAAGAACAATAAACGACAATACAGACTCCGCTTAAAATTTCATGAACGGTTATTTTTAAATTTTAATTATACAAATGCGAGTTGTTTATTTGAATCGAAAAAGATTTACGCCGGAATTACGAATGACGGCGATGATTGACGTGATATTTTTGTTGTTAATATTTTTTATTTGTACGGCAAATTTTCGTCCTTTGGAGAGTTTAATGAAGACGGATTTATCGTTGTCGGGCAATGTTGTTACGGATATTGAATTGCCGATTCCGGAGCCGTCGCAAGTTGACGTAGCGATTATTAAAATTACATTTGACGGGGCGCCGCAATGGAATCTTGCGGGCAATGAGTGTACGTCAATTGTGCAATTACGTAATTTATTGAATGAGTTAAAAAAAATTCAGGACGATTTACCTGTAATAATTGACAGTGAATCAAATGTACCGGTAGAATTTGTAATTGACGCATACGATTCCGCACGCGCCGCAAAATTAAAAAATATACAATTCGCAGCAAATGCTAGAAAGTAAAGAATAGAAAATAGAATAGAGAAGCGAATTTATATCTCAAGTGCCTTTTTGTTTGCCTTGCGGCAAAATGCAGGCGGGACGCCCGCGATCCGTTGGTCTCGCCCGCATTTCAGGATCGCAGGCGTATTGCCAGCAAAAAAAGGAATGCAGGCGCTAAAGGATCGCACTCGCCGCAGGATCGCGGGCGTCTCGCCTGCAGGCGGTTGTACTCAACCGCTAATGATCGAAGGTTAAAATCTCAACCGCCTTTTTGTTTGCCTATCGGCAAAGTGCAGGCGAGACGCCCGCGTTCCTGCGGTCTCGCCTGCGTCCCAGGATCGCAGGCGACATGCCTGGATTTCAGGATCGCAGGCGTCTCGCCTGCAAAAAAAGGAATACAGGCGTTAAAGGATCGTACTCGCCGCAGGATCGCGGGCGTCTCGCCTGCAAGCGGTTGTACTCAACCGCTAATGAGCGAAGGTTAAAATCTCAAGCGCCTTTTTGTTTGCCTTGCGGCAAAGTGCAGGCGGGACGCCCGCGTTCCTTTCCAATTTTTCATTACAAAAAAATGTCAATTATAATATTAAATAATGTTTCGATTCTAATAAAAAATTTCCTCTGTGGCCTCTGTGGTTAATAAAAATAAATCTGTGTTTTTTAGACGTTTCCTAGTTTTAATGTTTTTTTTCAATATTGAAATTTTTTATTTTTTTATAATTATTTTTCTTTTTCTTTTAATTCAGGCAATCCCATTTCTTGGCGTACTCGGTTTGCGTCTTCGGGGGTGATGTGATAAATGTAAATTGAATAGCCTATCATGTCAACAGGCTTGAAATGTTTGAAATATTCGTATTGTTTTGA
>JAISLW010000028.1 GCA_031277105.1 Planctomycetaceae bacterium
AGATTAGAAGGATTATTTTAAAAAACATAACCGTTCACGAGATTATAGAAGCGTAGAGTTTTAGGTGATAGATTTATTGTAACAATAAATATTTGTCTCATCTGTCCCTTTAGGGACAACATGTTGGTAGAAAAGCAATGTCAAAAATATATTTGTCCCGTTAGGGACAACATGTAAATACAATCTTAATCGTCATTGCGTCCTTAACGGGACGCTAAAAATACGTATCATTTTTTCTACCAACATGTTGTCCCTAGCGGGACAAATATTTATTGTTACGAAAATTGTCCCGATACACACTACACACTTTCCCCTAAAATCTTTTGCTTAAATTTACGTGAACGATTACGATTTTTTGGAGAAGGATCGTAACCGATTTGGTTGCGTTCCTTTGGACTTTGAATTATTACCAAATTTTTAACCTTTAACTAAAAAAATTAAATGATGAAAATTTTATCTTTACGAAAATGTTTTGTGATTGTGGTATTACCTTTTTTGATGTTTGTTTCGTGCGGGGGCGAGCCGATTCCGCAAGGGATGCCAAAATTATATCCGGCAAAAGTTACGATTGTTCAAGCGGGTAAAAAACTCGACGGCGCAACGGTAACGCTTTACAACAACGACAATCCCCAATCGCAATGGGTTGTTGGCGGTTTGACGGATTCTAACGGCGTTTGTACCTTGAAAACATTGGGTAAATTTAACGGAGCGCCTGCGGGAAAATATAAAGTCGCAGTTGAAAAAATTACAATAACCGGAAAAGTAACATCAAAACAACCAGACATGTCAGATACAAAAGCGCTAGAAGAATATTATGAAAAAAAGAACAACGAAAAATATTACAACAACGTAAACCTAAAATACAAATTGCTCACAACAACCGATCTCGAAATAGAAATCATCACCGGAAAAAATGAAAAAACATTCGATGTCGGAGAACCAATCAACGAAGAAATTATTCTCGTTAAATAAAAAACAACCGCCTGCTATCAAAAGAAACGATTACGTTTTTTTAGGGACAAGTGGGACAGAAGGGACAAGTGGGACAATTTTTGTAACAAAAAATCGTTTGCCGGATCGCGGGCGTCCCGCCTGCAAAAAAAGGAATGTAGGCGCTAAGGGATCGCACTCGCCGCCGGATCGCGGGCGTCTCGCCTGCATGCGGTTGTACTCAACCGCTAATGAGCGAGGTTAAAATCTCAACAGCCTTTTTGTTTACCTATCGGCAAAGTGCAGGCGAGACGCCCGCGATCCGTTGGTCTCGCCTGGATTTCAGGATCGCCTGCATTTTCAGGATCGCAAACATTTCGCCTGGTGTTTCTTCAGGTTCGCAGGCGGAACGCCTGCATCCCAGGATCGCGGGCATCTCGCCTGCTTGCGGTTGTACTCAACCGCTAATGAGCGAGGTTAAAATCTCAAGCGCCTTTTTGTTTGCCTATCGGCAAAGTGCAGGCGAGACGCCCGCGATCCGTTGGTCTCGCCTGCTTTCCAGGATCGCGGGCGTCTTGCCTGCTTGCGGTTGTACTCAACCGCTAATGAGCGAGGTTAAAATCTCAACAGCCTTTTTGTTTGCCTTGCGGCAAATTGCATGCGGAACGCCTGCGATCCTTCTGACAATTTTTTTTAACAAAAAAATTGTTATCTAGTTTTCTAAAAAACTACTTCCTATTCCCTATCCCTTATCCCCTACCCTCTATCTCCTAAAATATATCGCTTAAATTTTCGCGAGCAGTTACCGTCAAATTATACTAGAAATTTTTTAGACGTATGTGCGTGTGTTGACGGATGCGTTTTATCAAGTATATTTTTTAACAAAGAGGAGAGTAGAACGGATGATCGCTGTTTATAACCAAACAGAGGAAAGTCCGGACTCCAATCGGACACGATGACGGATAACATCCGCCGACCAAAAAAGGTTAGGGAAAGTGCAACAGAAAATATACCGCCGAAAATTTACTTCGGTAAGGGTGAAATGGCGAGGTAAAAGCTCACCACGATTTTAGGTAACTAAATCGGTAAGGCAAACCCCATCGGGAGCAAGATCAAACAGGATTGTAAGGGCGTCCGAAACCAAAATCCGGGTAGATCGCTAGAGCTTTCAGGTAACTGAATCCCCAGATTAATGATCATCATTTTGATCGGTTCACACCGATCAAAAAACAGAATCCGGCTTACAGTTCTACTCCCCCCTTCTTTATTTCGTAACCAGTTACGGAAACTCGTTTATTAAATTACGTTTTGGCAATTTTTTCGGGACAAGTGGGACAGGAGAGACAAATTTTTTGTAACAAAAAATTTGTGTAACCGTTCTCGAAATTTAATCGCGAGGTTTTAAGGATTAGGGTATAGTGAGTAGTTTTTTGTAAGTATTGAGCAGTCGTAATTATTTTTTGTAACGATAATTTTAATTATATTTCGCCCCATCTGGGCAATAGCATTAGCGTAGAGCAGCGCCGCCTTACGCTAATGCTTGTCGCCTTGATGGGGTTAATATAAACAAATTGCGATACAAAAAATAAATATGTACTGAATAGTTACAAATCGCCAATACATAATTTGCTAAAAAAATTTCCGTGAACGGTTACTAATTTTTTACAGGTCTAAGTTCAAGTCAATTTTATTTGTTCCTTTTTTAAGTGTGAAAGGTTTTGTTTTGCCTTGAACGTCTTGCGGTAATCCGGGCGTGAAGACTTCGTATTCTATGTTCGTTTCGTTTTTTTCTTTTGTTTTAATAATTTTTTCGACCATAATTTGTACGTTACCTGGCATTGGACCTTCATTTTTTGGGATTTTGAAATATCCGTTTGCGTCGGTAATGGCGCCGGCGTCGGGACCTGCTTCCGGCCGAATACTGACATTCGCATTGTCAATAGGTTTACCTTGAAATGTTACGGTTCCTTCTACCGCGCAACGTTCCACGCCCTTTTGACAACCAGAGAAAACCAAACATACCAATACAGGTAAAACAATAAATGTAAATACTCTCATTTTAATTTTTTTAAATTTGTTAAAGTTAAAGTTAAAGTTAATGTTAATTGGAAATTTCTAAATACTCGTAAATAATTACGAATATTGAATAGTTACAAAATCTTTTTAATCCGCATAATCTATGGATAATCTTTGGATCGATTTGTTGTCCACAGATTACGCAGATTGAAAGATTATTTTTAAACTATTCGTACTTGAGTTTGCGTTTACATTCGCCTGCCTAGCTTTCGGACGGCAGGCTTTGACGCTTTTAAATCAATGAAATTCAAGTACGAGCAGTATAGAAAAATTACAGCCGAGTCGGTTGCGTTTTTTCTATTTTTTTATGGCGGTGAAATAGGCGTGCCGTCGCCGCGATCTCCTAGAAATCGCCAAACGGTAGCGTTTACGCTGTCTGGAATGAAACGGACGGAAGCATCGGCAAAAGCGGCATTGACGCCGCCCGGATGTTTACTCGCCGCACAACTATGCGAAGGCCAATCAACACCGGACGGCGCTAATGTATTCGGCGCGTAGTAAGTTGAAAAACCTACGTCGCTGATTGCTTGCGGAATACCGGGACCAAGCCATGGACCCGGGAAACGTCGTCCTCCACTTGCGCTGTTATCAACTTTGCCCGCGTCCCTTTCAGAAATCATCAACGTATTTGACATACCGTCGCTGACGCTGTTCAAGTCCGGTTGCGCGCCGCCTTGACCTTCAAAATCAGGATGCCCTTGAAAAAACAATCCGCCGTAATCGCCGTTACCGCAATTACCTTGTTTAGGCGTAAGTATTTTGTAACGGTTGCCGTCAAAAGTATCGGCGGTATCCCAACCGGCATGCGTACTAGTCGAACCGCAAACATTACGCCGCTCTATATTGATAAGCCGCCAAGGTCCAATCAAACCGACGTAATTTCCTTTCGCTAATTTGTGTATAGTTGGTTCATGCGTGAGAATTTCTCCGGCTGAACAAGACGGACAAACCCAACTAGAAATTATCGTCCCGCAAATATCAGCGCCGACAATACTAAATGGACTTGCATTCCAGTGGTAAATAATATTTGACTGATGTCCCGCGTCTGTAAATTTTTTCTCAATCACTTCGTACAAAGCGACGTTTTCAATAAACGGCAAAATACGCACTCCCCAAGCAATAGCGCCGTTTGCCGGATTTAACGCCATATTAGGCGTATGCCATTGCGTATGATTACTTGGGTTGTAACCCATCGTAACGCCGCATGGGAATTTTTCATTAACGTCTAAAAAGTTGTACAAACCGAGCGCTATTTGTCTTTGGTTATTTGAACATTGCGCCCGTCTTGCCGCTTCACGCGCCGCTTGAATTGCGGGCAAAAGCAACGCAATCAAAAGACCAATAATCGCTATCACCACCAAAAGCTCAACAAGCGTAAAACCAAATAAACCGCCAAAAATCCGTCTAAAAGAATTACCCGAACAATTATCGTAACGAAAATTACGGGGTTCAATTTGATCGTTAATTTTACGTAAGCGGCGATGTTCTCTTTCTTGTTTACGAGCGTTTACTGTAGTTATGAAATCAATATTCATATTGACTTCGCCGTCAAGTAAACCTGACATTAAATTTGTTTCTTTCATAATTTTTCTCCGTTTTATGGTTAGAGAATTTGACAAAAAGTTACAAAAATTATTGACGCCGTAATTATTTTTTGTTACAAAAAATCAACGGCACAATAAAACGATGATTTAATCAAACCGCACTTTAATTTTGGTAACATCAGTTTGTTTGCCCGTTTTATTTGAGGGCAATTTTTAAGTTATAGAGTCGCCGAAATACAAGTACGATTTGTTTGTATTACGGCGCTGAAACCGGCGTGCCGTCTTCACGGTCGCCAAGATAACGCCAAACAGTTGCGTTGATGCCGTCTTGAATAAAATGCACCGAGCCATCGGCATAAGCGGCATTGACGCCATTGGGATGTTTACTCGCCGCACAACTAGACAAAGGCCAATCGCCGCCGGCGGGTACTTTTGTATTTGGCATATAATAAGTAGAAAAACCTACGTCGCGAATCGCTTGCGGAATACCCGGACTAAGCCAAGGACCAGGAAAACGTAGACCGCCACCGGTATTGCCGCCGTCTCGTTCAGAAACCATCAACGTATTGGACGTTCCATCGCTGATGCTGTTTAAGCCTGGTTGAAAACCGCGTTGATTTTCAAAATCAGGATGACCTTGAAAAAACAATCCGCCATAGTCGCCGTTTGCGCAATTTGCCTGTAAATACCTGAGCGTCTTGTAACGGTCATTTGCAAAAGTATCGTTGGTATTCCAAGAAGACGTACTCCATCCTGAACAGACGTTTTGACGTTCTATACTCATTAGTCGCCATGCGCCAATCAAGCCGACGTAATTTCCTTTTGCTAATTTAGGCGCCGCTGGATTTGACCAGGGAATAATTGCGCCGGCAGTACATGAAGGACATAGCCAATTAGAAATCGATTTTTCGCTAATTTCAGAACCGACAATTTCAAGCGGTTTAACAGTCCAGTCGTAAATAATATTTGCGTTCTGACCGGCGTCGATAAATTTTTTCTCAATCGCGCTGTACAAAGAAACGTTTTCAATAAACGGCATCAAACGCGCTCCCCAAGCAATCGCGCCATATCCTGGATTCGTTGACGCATTCGGCGTATGCCATTGCGAATGGTTTGTCGGGTTGTAGCCCATTGTAACGCCGCATGGGAATTTTTTTTGTGCGTCAATAAGGTTGTGTAATCCGAGTGCAATTTGCTTTTGGTTATTGGAACATTTCGTGCGCCGCGACGCTTCTCGCGCCGCTTGAACTGCCGGTAAAAGCAATGCGATTAAAATTCCAATAATCGCTATCACAACCAGAAGCTCAACAAGAGTAAAACCAAATAAACCAAAAAGAATAGGCTTGGGAGAAGTCCCCAGAGAATTATTGTAACGAAAATTCGGATTTTCGTCGAAATTTCCGAGTTTACAAAATGCCCCCCCCCCCCCTGTTTGCCTATTTTAACATTTGCCGTAAAGTCAATATTCATATTGACTTCCGCTTTCAACAAACCTACAATCAAATTTACCTTTTTCATTTTTCTTCTCCATTTTAACAGTTAGTGGATTTGATAAATGTTGTAAAAATTATTGATACTGCAATTATTTTCGTTACAAAAAAGAAAAAAATTAACAGCACAATAAACGCATATTTAAACGCAACCAATCTAAACTTGCAAAAAACATTTTCGCAAAAAAATAAAATTAAATCGATGCGATTAAACCAAACTCAATTTTCGTTACAAAAATTCAAAATCAAAAAATCTCTAAACCAAAATTTTTTGCAACAAGGGCAACAGTATAATTCAATTCGTCAAACAACACAATATCAGTTCCACATATTTCAAAAAATTTCATAAAAAATTTTTAAAACTGTTCACGGGAATCTGTTTAACAAAATACGTATCGGAAATTTTTTTTTGAGGGATAAGTGAGACAGGATCGCAGGCGTCTCGCCTGCACTTTGCCGAAAGACAAACAAAAAGATTGTTGAGATGTCAACCTCGCTCATTAGCGGTTGAGTACAACCGCTTGCAGGCGAGACGCCCGCGATCCTATGATGCAGGCGTTCCGCCTGCGAATCTGAATAAACACCAGGCGAAATGTTTGCGATCCTGAAGTGCCTGCGATCCTGAAATGCAGGCGAGACCAACGGATCGCAGGCGTCCGTCTGCACT
>JAISLW010000035.1 GCA_031277105.1 Planctomycetaceae bacterium
TTTTGCAACTATACATCAAAAACAAAATAATCACTCATGTTACGCATCATACGCAGAAACAAGGCTAAATATAGTAACTATATTCGGTCTGAATTTGACCGCCTGCGTAACGTGAGTTAATAATTATTTTATGCGTATTGCGGCCCAAAAAATAAACACTGGGCGAAACGACCGCCTACATGGGCAAATGAATTTTTAGAAATTGCCTTTAGTTTTTTTTGGCGTGTTTGTAGAAAGAGTTTGACGGGATTTCTTTTATATTTTTTCCTTTTCGCATTAAGAACAATACAGGAATTTCTTTGTCATTTGCGATTTTTAATCCTTCTTTTTCTCCGAGTACAAAAAACGCAGTCGCTAGCGCGTCCGCTCTTGCACAACTTTTGTCCAAAACAGAAACAGAACCGAGTTGTTCGTTTTTTATTAGTTCTTCTTCATTGCCCGATTGACACGGTTTACCAGTTCTTGGATCAATTAAATGCGAATAATATAAACCGTCAATAATTTGAAAATTTCTGTTTCCTCCGCTTGTTGCCATTGACATGTTATTTATTGTTATGATTTGAAATATTTCGCCCCACTCGCCGCGCGGAATTATTACCGGAGACTCTATTCCAATTTGCCAAGTTTTGACCGTTTTATTTTTATTGCCGTCATTCTTAATATCGCCCTTTTTAACGCCGCGACAACAAACCTCGCCGCCAACTTCTATCATAAAATTAGATAAACCAGACTCCTCGCACAAACGCAAAATCTCATCTACCGCATAACCTTTCGCAACACCCGAAAAATCAATCTTTAATCCAGACGCAGATTTTTTCAACGCCGGCGGCTGTAAACGTACAGATAATTTATCATAACCGGTATTCATTTTGATCTTGTCAAGTTCGCTAGTAATTTCGTCAATAGAACGCCGCCTGCGATCTACGCCAAAACCCCAAATATTTACCGCCGCCGCCAATGTTACGTCAAACGCGCCGCCCGAAATATCAGATACCTCCAACGCAACTAACGCTATTTTTGCCGTATCCAAAGAAACCGGAAACCAATCCAACGACTCCGAAACGTTGAATTTACTAATATCAGAATCAGACTTGAACAACGACGCAACATCCTCTATCCGATCCAGCCGTTTCTGTATCGCCGCCGTAAATACATCCCAATCGCCATTTTTAGGAAAATTATGAACCTTGACCGAATAAAGCGTTCCCATCGTTTCGCCTTCGATTTGTTGATCAACATATTCGACAGAACGACCCCACGAAAAATAAAAAAATAAACCAATAACTAAAGCCGCCATAAATATAAAATAAAAAATCACACTAAATTTATTTTGAAATCTATCAGTCATATTGTTAAACTGTTTTTAAACTGTTCACACTGGAATTTACGTTTACCGCCGCCTGTCTAGTTTTCGGACGACAGGCTTTGAGGCTTTTAAAGTAATGAATTTTACGTACATACTTTTTGCAATTTAAATTACGGTTTTGTACAAAAATACGTATAACTATTCGTTAGAGTATTTTTTGATCAAAAAATACTCTAAATTTCGCCCTGATAAGAGCAATGCGTAACAGCCTACCGCCCGATAGCTAGGCAGGCGGAGGTAAACACAAAATTAATCGCTAGCAGTTTAAAATTATCGTTACAAAAAATCAAATGTAAAAAACGTATTTTAAAGTGTGAATAGTATATACGTATAAAGAGCGGACGCCATTTATAGCATTTGGATTATATCGACAAACGGTTTTAACGACGGTGAATTTAAGTTAAATCCTCCCGCCTTCATAACTTCTCCCAATTTCAAACCAACATATTTATCGGTAAAAGAAAATAGCATATGCAATTGATTTTTATGAATTGATTTGAATTTTACGTTATGAGTTTTTTGAAAATCATCAAGGTATGAATTTATATCTGTAATAATTTTTTGCTCTTCGAAAATTTTGATACAGAGATCCTCTAATGTTCCTTGTTCGTATAAACATTTATTTGCGCAATAACCTGGGAATAGAACAAAACCTATTTTGATTTTTGCCGCTTGAATGTTAAAAGGTTCTAATGTCTCATCAATAAGATGTACGTTTCTTAAGCTACTATTGATGCTTTGGCTTGATGATTGTGATGATGTTTCTGAATCGCGTGCGATAAGTATTGATTCTATTTTATCGTAGCCGTCTATTTTGGTTAAATTGTTGAGATATTGAGTTAGATCGTTTATGCCGCCGAAGTCTAAAACTTGAATATTTTCGTTTTGCAATAATCCGAGTAGATTGATGAAAAAATAGAGAGCGTCGACTCCTTCGGCGAGGATAATTTTTCTCTTTTCTAATTTTATATTTTTTCTTGGCGGCATTATCGTACCTCGAATTCTGATGAGAGTGATGATGATATATCTGTATTGTTAAATTGGTATGCTGTAACGCCGTTATCGTTTAACGCAAGGCGTATGTAACCAATATCGTCGAATGAATTTTGTTGAGCGGTTTCTGAAAACGCTTTGATCATTTCGTAGCTATGCGTTGTCGCTATGATTTGGCAATTATTGCTTTGGGATACTTCAATCAAAAAAGTCCAAAATTTACATAGTAAAGAATGATGAATACCGTTTTCTATTTCATCTATCAATATAACATTGACATTTCCGGTTGTTATAAGCAAAGCAATAGAAAGAAATCTGCAAAAACCGCTACCAAGTAAATTGACCGGCATTTTTTGTTTATTACCTAAATCAACATAGATAACGTCTTGCTGGTTTTCTTTTATTAATTGGAAACGTTGTAAATTTGGTTCAAACAAACGTAACGGTTCAAGTATTTTATTTTGCTCGTCATTTTTGTCCAATTTACCTAATAAGGTTGGAATATTATTTATGTGAAGCGTAGTAGAAGTTACCATTTGTGCGGATGGTAAAGGTTGTTGTTTATCGCATTCCGAAATAAAAATAAATCCTCCGGCGTGTATTATTGTATGGGCAAAAAAATCGAGTTTCTGATTCCTTTTGCAAGATACGGTCAACGCTTTAAATCCGTCTGTTGTTGCTATCGTCGGCGTTGGAATATTGCCGTTCATTACTGGAATAGGATGTTTTGGAATAAATTTATCATTATAGATTATTTCGACGTTGGTAATATTATTTTGCGTATCGATGATTTTGAGGTTTATTTTTTTTTCAAGATTAAATTTATGAAATACCGGCGCCCAAATAAAATTTGGATCAGGCTGGACAAATAAAATATCTTTGGGTTCGCGAAAATTTTTAATTTGAAAACACATATTAGGATTTTTTACGTCCATGTATGCGAATAACGCTTCTAATAACGTACTTTTTCCCGAATTATTTTTGCCGCCGATCAATGTTATTTTATTTAGCGAAACATTATCAAGGTTTTTTAAAGCCTTAAAATTATGAACTGATATTTGTTTTAACATAACCTATTTAAACTGTTCTTAATTGACTTTGCGTTTTACCGTCGCCCGATTAACTATCGGACGGCAAACTTTGACGGTTTCATATCGCTGAAAATTCAAGTACGATTCGTATATTTTAATTTAGTATAAAAAAAGCGTAACCTTTCACGAATTTTTAGAAAATAGAGTTTCAATTGATAGGTATTAGTTTTTTTATTTGTAAGCGTTCACGAAAATTTGTTTAGCAATTACGTATTGGCAATTTTTCAGGGACAAGAGAGACAATTTTTTTGTAACAAAAAATTGTTATCTAGTTTTCTAAAAAACTATTCCCTATTCCCTAACCCCTAAAATCTAACGCTTAAAATTTCCGTGAACGGTTACTTTTATTTTAATCTTATTGTTACGCTTTCTCCGTGTGCTGTTAGTCCTTCTTTTTTTGCTAAATTTTCGACGCAATCTGCATACATTGCTAATCCTTTTTTTGAAAATGACATTACGCTACTTGATTTTAGGAAATCATTACAAGTTAATCCATTTGCGAATCTTGCCGTTCCGTTTGTTGGTAATACGTGCGATGGTCCCGCTGCATAATCTCCTACTGCGGCGGGCGTAAATGCGCCTACAAAAATTGCTCCCGCATTCATTATTTTATCCGCCATCGTTTCCGCTTTCCTTGTTGCAATAATCAAATGTTCCGGCGCAATTAAATCTACAACTTGACACGCTTCAACTTCATTTTTTACAATAATAACGGCGCCAAATTGTTCTAAACTCGATTTCGCTAACTCGCCCCTGCCAAGTTTAGAAAACTCCGACTCAATCGCCTTAACCGACGCTTCAACTACGTCCTTATCCCATCCTACAATAATACACACTCCAGGCGAATGTTCCGCTTGCGCCAAAATATCATAAGCGACAAAAACCGGATTAGTCGAACCATCCACCACAACCACTAACTCACTCGGTCCCGCAATCATATCTATTCCCACGTCGCCATTGACAAAACGCTTCGCCAACGAAACAAACATGTTGCCAGGTCCAACAATCTTGTCCACCGCCGGCACGCCTTCGACGCCATAAGCAAACGCCGCCACGCCTTGAGCGCCGCCCATCCTGTAAACCTCCGAAACGCCCAACTCATAACACACCGCCAACATGTCAATATTATAAGCGCCCAGCGCCGTAGGCGGCATCATTACCGCAACTTCACGCACTCCCGCAACTTGCGCAGGTATCACCGTCATTAAAATCGTTGACGGATACGCCGCCGCGCCGCCAGGAACACAAACGCCAACACGACGAAACGGACGATAACGCTCGCAAATATAACCGCCATTCGTCTTCCAAAAAACATTCTTGTTACGCAATATCTTTTCTTGAAACGTCCGAATATTCTCACTCGCAGATCGTATCGATTCCAAAAAACGCGAATCAGATTTACGATAAGCCGCCGCTAGTTCGTTTTTTGTTACGCGTATCGTCTTCGCCGTCAAATTCACGCCGTCAACACGCTTCGAATAGTCAAGAAGAGAAGATAAACCGCCCGCGCGAACTTCATTACATATTCGCTCAACAACTTGTTGCGGCGATAACGCCTCGCCAAATATTTCAATTGTCCGAAGCCGACCGGACTCGCTAACTATATTACCGCGCGAACTCAAACGCTCGCGCAAAACCGAAATCTCCGCACGAACTAACTTACTGCCCTTGCGACCATCAATCAGATGTATTTTCATATTATTAAAAATTTGTTTTAAAATATTAACGATTTAATTTTCGTTACAAAAAATATTGTTGATAAAATTCATATACAGATTGTACTTGAAATTCAGCGATTTAAAAGCGTCAAAACCTGCCGTCCGAAATCTAGACAGGCGAATGTAAACCGCAAATTAAATTGCGAAAAGCTTAAAAAATTTTCGTTAATCTAGCGGTTTAATTGTTTCAAAATATTTGCGAATAGTTTTTCGGCGTTCAAGCGGAATTATTTCTAATTCTAATACTGATTCCATTTGTTTATGATATTGCAAATATAAATTTTTGTATTCGTAATTGTCCGTATTTGTTGAGCCTAATTTTGAAACGGTCTCTATTGTTTTACGCGATCCGTCGCCGATATTACCGTTTGCAATATCAATTTTCGTAACAGAAATATCAGACGTATTTTCGTTTTTGCCCGTATCGGCAACATCTGGATTTTGTCCCAATGGACTTCCTCCGCGATTATTACCGGCGCTGTTATTATTGTTATTATTTGTTGTTTGATTTGGTTTATTTTCGGGGTTAATATTTTGCGGCGTCGCCAATAAGTCGTTGGCGGTCTGTTGATTTAATTCTTGGTTGTACGCTTCAATTAAACGCAATTTATCACGTTCAATTTCCGCAAGACGGCGAGTTAAATTTGAATGTAAATTATTTCGGTCAATTTGTCGTCTATATTTTTGTGCAATTTTATCGGCGGTTGTTTTATCGTAATTTTGCGAAGATTCAAATTCATCTGCGAATTTACGCGTTAGTTGTTCCAATTCATTTTGGTTGCGAAGTTTCATTTCGTCTGCGGCGTCTTGCAAACCTGCGCCGGCGCTGCGACGTTCAACTTGCGTCGTATTACGAAAATCATCATTCGTAAAAGATTCAAGTTTCGCCGCCGCATTGTCATAATTTTCGCTTCTAATCGCCGCCGCAACATCGCGCAAAACTTCAACATCGTCAAACGCCGCCGCCATCAAGTTAAACGAAAAATTATACGCTGAAACGTTGACTTCCGCTATTGCTTGCTTGACCGCCTGTTCCATTTCAGACAATACCGCAATTGAATCCGGCAGCGTTGAAGTTGTTGTCAAATGTTGTGTTTTATGATTTATCGTTTCATTTAATTGTTGACTAATTAAATTCAACTCGTTTGTTTTTTTGTCGTCGTTTATATTTGTTGGCGAATTTGTATTGTTATTTTTGTTACGAATATTATCAACTATATTTTGGACAAGATTATTATGATTATCTGGTTTTATTTTTTTGGGCGATGAATTTTGCGTAAAATAAGCGTTAAAATAATTACCGGATAAATTCAAACCGGACGCGGGCGACAAACCGAAAACATAACCTAACAACGCAAATAAAAATATCAAAATAATATTAAACGTCAATCTTAATTGAGCCGCTTCGGACGGATTGATATTAGAAAGATGATTTGCAGTATCTTCTAGTTGAAGTTGCATTGTGGGGGTGATTTCATTTTCGTTTTTTTGACAAATTTGAATTGCCGTCAAGACGCGGTCTTTGAGTTTATAATATTTATCGATTTGGCTTGCGGCGTTGATTGTTTGTTTTGGTTCAAGCGATATGAAAATAACGCCTGCAAAAATTGCGTATAAATTTATTATCGTAACAAAAATTAAAGGAAACAAAAACGACTCGAATAAGCCAAAAAATACAAAATTTACGACAAAAAATATTATCGCAAACATATTCGCGCAAAAAACCAACAATGTTATTGCGTCGAATATTTTTTGTATCCGCTTGCGAAAACAAACCCGATCAACAGCAAAATCAATTATTTTCTTGTTCACAATTTATAAACTGGTTTTACGTTAATTTAAATTTACCGCCGCCTGCCTAGCTATCGGACGGCAGGCGAAGGTAAATACAAAGTCAAGTGTGAACGGTTACAAAATTTTATCAATAGCACGATCTGAAAGAGCAATGCAAAACAAAATTATTGTTCGTTATAAATAAAGATCATTTGATTAAATTTACAAACAATTAGATCCGTCATTCCATTGTCCTTTCAGGACGCAATTTATTGACAACATTTAACCCGCCGTGTTGCCGCGGGCTGTTACGCATTGATCCCAAAAGGGGCGAAAATAACAGAAAAATCTTTTTACTCTGTGGATCATTTTTTTGTTTACAGATTAAAAATAATTATTTTTTAGGGGCGTTTTATTGTTATTAGTTCTTTGATGTAATTTTGGTCGATTTTTTGTAATTCTGATAGGTCGATGGTTGTTTGTTTTCCGTTTTCTTTTTCTAGGGTAATATTGTTTTTTTTGTCTATGGCAATAAATTTTGCGCGAGTTTCAAATAAGCCGTCGGTTGATTTCCAGTTGCGGAATTGCGGTTTTAGTAAATTGATTTTTGTTGCGTCCTCGCCTAATAACAACAACAATTTTGCAAGCCGGATCTGAGCAAGTTCGTTGTCTTTATACTTGCCCAATGTTTCATTGACGAAGCCTGGAATCGCTTTGGCAATTAAAATTGCCGTCATTACATTGCAAGCGATTTTGCGGTAATCATCGGAGTTGTCCGATCTTTTTGCAATCTCATCAAGTAATCCCCAAATTGACGGTATCCCAATTTTGGCAAGAACGCCTCCAACCGGATATTTTTGTAACGAAATATATTTTTTGTCCAAACCTTCAATTTCTTTATCAACCTGCAACAAAAGAACCGGCGCCAAAACCTCAACCGCCTCAACCGCTCGAACCTTCGCAAGTTCGTCAACAGCGCCAAAAAATTTCGCTTTTGTTACATCGTCGGTAGAAGTCAAATTTTTCGTCTCCTTCAATATTCGTTGCGCTAATTCAAGATTAGTTTTAATCGCAGCCTGACGCGATTTGTAAAGAGGATGATTAAGCGTAAAAGACGATAAATTTGCCGGTATTTTGGGACGGTCATCTCCGCCGTTATTGGCGCCAATCGCCAGCGCTTCTGTAAATTTCTTTACTTCATCAATATTTTCCAATTGTTTTGTAATATTATCGTTTGTAATATTACCGTTTTTATGCTCTCTTTTTTTTCTTGCTATAAAATCATCCAATATTACACTTATTGATTCATAAGGTAAAATTACTTCCAAACATATACTTCCTTTGTAAAATAGATTTCTTTGTGCAATTTGTTCTAAAATCAATTCAATATCGGCGCTATCAACCGTACCTCTCGCAACAGCAACAACAATAAACTCCTTTCTAATACCGCGCGGCGAACTATAATACCTGATAACAGGAATTGGAATCGATTGCACAAGACATTTTAATCCTTTGTTGCTACGTATAGCGCTAAGCGTTTCGGCGGCGTGAAAAACATCATCGTTACTATCTAATTCTTGCGTTTTCTTTTTATCTATATCCCATTTCGTTTTGTCTTGCAAAATCGCAATAAGTTCTTCCTCCGTGTTAGCAGAATTGATATTGGGCGACTCGCTTCTTGAATAATTGATAAAAATTAAACAAGAAAAAATAACTAACATTATCATACTCAATATAAACTTTATCATAATATCGCCTGTTATACTATTCACACTTTAAAATACGTTTTTTAATTTGATTTTTTGTAACGTTAATTTTAATTATTTTTCGCCCTGATAAGAGCAATACGTAACAGCCCGCCGCAACACGGCGGGTTTGCAATTATCAAATAACGAGCGTCCTGAAAGGACAATGGAATGACGGATCTAATTGTTTGTAAATTTAATCAAATTTTTATTTATAACGAAAAATAACTTTGTTTTGCTTGCTCTTTCGGAGCGTGTTATTGATATACGTATCGTACTTAAAATTCATTGATGGGCGTCTCTAAAAATTCATTTGTCCAGGTAGGCGGCGTTTCGCCCCGTGTTTAATTTTGGGCCGCATTACGGTTTATACCATCAATAATTTTAATACGTCACACGTCTAAAATGAATATATTTTAGGCTTTATGAATTATTAAAATTTATTGGTAGCATAAACTCCATTGCGGCCCAAAAAATAAACACAGCGGCGAAACACCGCCAACCTTTTTGCAAAAAAATGAATTTCTAGAGATTCCCTGATGTAAAAGCGTCAAAGCCTGCCGTCCGATAGCTAGGCAGGCGGCGGTAAACGTAAAGTCAAGTAAAAACAGTTTAAAATTTTAACCCGTCGTGTTGCGGCGGGTTGTTAAGCGTTGCCCCAAAAGAGGCGAAATATAACGTAATTTATTGATCAAAAAATTCGCTATTCAATAGTTGTGCGTATTTTTTAAAAAACGCAATCAAAAGTGCGAAAAGTATAACCAATTAACCAAATCTGAAATTAATGAGTGATTTACTTATTCCGATACGTCAATTTTTACGTGCTTGTAAGAGGTGTAAAAGCGACGTTAAGTTTGCCGATTCTACGGGGGTATCGTTGACGGGTTCTGATACGTTTCTTAGGACGTTGATATTGCGTCGAATATTTCATCGTATCTTGGGGCGCGACGAGTCGAATGTTGGTTTGCTTATGCCGACTTCTGTTTATGGGGCGCTTGCTAATCTTGGTCTTACGCTTGACCGTCGCACTACAATTAACTTGAATTATACGTTTAATGTAGAGACGTTAAACGACTGTATTAAGAGGGCGGAGGTCAGGCATGTTGTTACGAGTAAGAAGTTGTTGCAACGTTTCCCTGATTTGAAGTTGGACGCCGAGTTGGTGTTTATGGAGGACTTGCCTAATCGTGTTACGGTTCTTGACAAGTTGACGGCTTGGGTTGACACGTATATTACGCCTGTTAGCGTTCTTGAGGTTGCGCTTGGTTTGACGCAAGTTCGACCGGACGATTTGATAACAATAATTTTTACTTCGGGTTCGACGGGAACGCCTAAGGGGGCGATGATTACTCAAAATGCGATAGTGGAAAATGTGCGTGCGTTTATTGAGCGTTTGAATTTGACGGAAAAAGAGCCGATACTTGGCGCTTTGCCGTTATTTCATGCTTATGGTTATACGGTAACTTTATGGCTTCCGGCGATGACAAATTTGACGGGCGTTTATCATTTTAATCCGCTTGATTACAAGCGCGTAGGCGAAGTCGCTAAGCAATTTAAGTGTACGTTATTTCCGACTACTCCGACTTTTTTGCGGGGTTATTTGCGGCGTTGCGACGCTGATGATTTTGCTACGGTTAATACGGTAGTTGGCGGCGCGGAGAAGTTGCCGCAGGAGTTGATGGATCAATGGGAGTCGAAGTTTGGTCATCGTCCTGTTGAAGGTTATGGGACGACGGAGTTATCGCCGGTGGTTTCGACTAATGTTCCGAAGTCGCGGCGGGCGGATTATAAGGACTGGTTGCGCGAGGGGACGATTGGGCGACCTTTTTTTAATCTTGAGGTAAGAATAGCCGATCCTGATACGGGTGAAATTTTACCTGTTGGCACGGCGGGGATGTTGCAAATTAAGGGACCGACGTTAATGAAGGGTTATTTCAAGGATCAGGCGAAAACGGATGAAGTGTTGCGGGACGGATGGTATTCAACGGGCGATATTGCGTCGTTGGATAGCGAAGGGTTTATTTGGATTACGGGGCGTTTGAGTCGTATTTCAAAAATAGGCGGTGAAATGGTTCCGCATTCGTTGATTGAAGAAGAGATTGAGAAAATAATAAACGAAGAACAAGGCGATGATATAGATACGGATAAAACCGAAATTGCAGCGGCTGTTTCGGCGATACCGGATGAAGTCAAGGGCGAGCGGATTATCGTGTTATTGAAGGAAGACGTAAAAATATCGCCGCAAGAAATATGTAAAAAATTACAACAAGCAGGTTTGCCAAATATCTGGATACCCGCCCCGACAAATTTCCACAAAATAAAATCTATACCAACATTAGGAACAGGAAAATTAGACTTGCAAGAAATAAAAAAATGCGTAACAAAGTTAGGATAAATTTGGAATTCGGTATTCGGAATTGACGATTTTAATTTCCGATTAAAAAAATCACAAAATTAATTTTGTTCCACTTATCCCTCAAAAATAATTCCGAATTACGAATTTTCTTCTTTCTTGTTTTCCGAGTTAAAAAATTTCTATATTATTTTTTGACGTTATTATTGTTGCGATGTATCTTGGGCTTTGTGAGAATTTTTTTATTAGGTTTTGTGTTGTTGTTAAGTTATGTTCGGAGATATTTGCGTTATTTGTGCGGTTTCCATTTATTGCATCGACAATCAAAACGTCTTTTGTTTGATTTATTATTTTTTTCTGATTGTTTAAGAGCGAGGCGATATTTACAAATTGGTTTAAGTTTAATTTTGTTTGTTGTTGTGCAATTGCGTTTATATTTTTTATTTGCGGTAGAATTGCGGCTGACAGTCCTGCTCTTATTGCCGCAAATCCGCCGATACAACCTGTTGCGGCGACTTTCAAATACGCTTCGTCAGCCGCAGGCTCGCATTCCAATAAATGAACGTCCAAACTATCGCCAATAATTTCACGTAATGAATTTTCTAAAATAATTACATGCTTGAAAATTCCGGCGTCGCGCAACAAAAATTGAACTCCTGTCAAGCCGGAATAAAATTTAATATTGTGCAAAAATAATTTCTCAAACGGCACGCCTGCGCCGTCCGAAATACCGCGCAATTCGTCGATTCCATTATCGCCAAACAACTCCCGCGCCCGCGATAATATTACGCCAAACTCAAACGATCCGCCAATCGAAACGCCGCCAACGCCGGAATTGATCTCATCGCCGTAATTGATCGCGTTGTCGTAATTGATCGCGCCGTAATTGATCCCAGCAATCTCATTGCCGCCAACACCCGACAAAACTGCGTCATACGATTTAATCAAATTCTCAATTCCAACAACATCAGAAACGCCAAGCCCAAAACCAGACTCATAACTCGTACCAACTTGACGATAAACATAAACCCGCTTACGCTTGCTAAATCCGGCATTGACTAATTGATTTTCTTTCAATTGATCTTTTTTCAATTGATTTTCTCCTAATTGATCGTCTCGTAAAAATTGCGTTAGACCTCCGCGTTCTAAATTGCGCGGTTTTAGGACGTCTGATTTAATAATCTCAACTTCGCTATTTTTCGCTTCAATATAAGGCAAAATAACCGCCGCATAACCGTTGCCCAAGTCGTCTAAATCAAATAATAACGCAAACGAATTTTCGTCCAAATTCAACTCGATAGGATTTTTTGTAACAAAAAATATATCCGCTAAATCAGACAAATCAGACGTTTCATTCCAATCAAATTGCGCCGGAATTACGCCGTTGCGCAAAATCAAAAACGTCTTAATTAACTCAGCCATTCCAGCGCCGTCGCAGAAATTTCCAAACTGATCGCAACATGTTGTTACCGGAACCGGCTCGACCCGTTTTTCATTACGAAAAAATTCTCCAATCTTGCCAAGACGCTCGCATAACAACGGCGACGTTATAGAAATAAACGCTAAATCAGACGCCGAAAGATTAAGCAAATCCCACGCAGCCTTGTCAAGTTCGCCGTTAGAAATTCTTATAATTTCGTATATTAAACCCAACGGCTTCTCCTTGACAAGATCAACATGTTCCAATAATTTCATAACAACCGCTCCGGCGCCTTCGGCAAGCGGAAAAACGCCGCTCGGATATCGCAATTTGTAAAATTCAAAAGCATGAGAATTTGTCCATCTGTAAGCGCCGATACATATCCCAAATAAACCGTCGCCGCCGCGTAATTTTTGTAACGAATAATCAATTGCAATCAAAGACGACGGCAAACCGCCGTCAATCGTAAACGCCCCGCCATGCAAGTCATATAACTTTGTTATACGCGACGCAAGCGAACTAGACGAAAAGCCGCCCGTAACGTCAGAAATACACGAATACTCGCGATGTATCTTCTTTATAAAATTTTTTGAAATCTTGTCCGAAACATAATCAATCAGATCAAAATCAGCGCTAATTCTAACGTCCGAAAAATCAAATTGATCCGCAAGCGTTTTTTGTAAATTATCATTTTTTAATAAAATTGCTCTTGCGCTATCGCGAGCGATTTTTCCAACTTCTTGCGCGCGCATGCCGAGTTGATATTCGTAGAAAAAATTTGAGAGATGTTCCGCTCCGGCGACGACGAAAGTTTTATCGCGTTCTTCGTCGGATAATTTGCGACCTGGTATCGCCGATTGCATCGCTTCATCGACGGCGCCCATCACAAAAGTTTGCAACGGATCGCAACGCTGTATCTGAAGCGGCGGGATTTTATGCAACTCCCAATCATACAAATAATCCTCAATAAAACCGCCGAAAATTACCGTTTCATCGCCGTCTTTTTGTTCCGCAAAAAAACGCCGCTTTAATTCAAAAGACGAAAGCGTTTGTTTAGGATCGATTTTTTGATTCAAAATTGTATTGAATTGTTCAACCGAAAACGCACGCGGATAAACGCAACCCATCCCGATTACTGCGATAGACTTCCGTTTATTCGCTTGCGGCGCCTTTGGGGTTTGCTGTTTGTCTTGCAATTTATTTTGATCAAGTTCTTGTAATATATTTTGATCGAGTTTAGGCGTATTATTTTTTTTGTAATCTTGCAAAATTAAATGGGCGTTAAGTCCGCCGACGCCGAATGCGTTGACCGCATAAAATCGCGCCGTATTATTTTCGTTTTTGTCTTCGTTTTTGTTTTCGTCTTCGTTTTCGTCGGTCAACTGCGTCAACTCAAGCGGAATAAAAAACGGCAATTGACGATTACAAATATCAGGATGCAATTGAGAAATATTTATCTGCGGCGGTATCGTTTTGTTCCGGCAAATTTGCAATATCTTCATCAAACCAACCAATCCCGCCGCCTCAAACGTATGACCAAAATTCGCCTTGACGCTGCCGATGGCAAGTTTTCGTTTAACATGATTTTTCGTAACGTTAATTTTTGTTTCGTTAATTTTTGTATCGATATTTTTTGTAACGTTAATTCCGTCGTCGTTTGAATTAGTTGATTTATTTTCGTACAAAAAATCATTCGGGGTAAAATTATCCGGCGTATCAGATAGTTGCGTATAATTTTGCGACAATTCATCTGCCGTATATTTTAAGAGATTTTCGATAGATTTAAGTTCAGTGGAATCGCCGACGTTTGTCGAGGTCGCATGGGCTTCAAGATAAGTTAATTGTTGCGGCGTTATTCCTGTTTCGCAATACGCCCGTTTCATTGCCAATAATTCGCCTTCCGCTCGCGGCGCCCACAAACTTTTTCCGCGTCCGTCCGAAGCAAAACCGACGCCGCGTATCAATCCCAGAATCGTATCGCCGTCGCGTTCCGCTATTGATAACGGTTTCAAAAATATAAACACAATTCCCATCGAACCAACCATGCCATCGGCGGCAGCGTCAAAAGGACGACTCAATTCTGCCGTCGCCGCAAAATTCTTGGAAAATAAAACCGGCGTCAACATCGTCATTGCGGAAATGCCGCCAACCAGCGCCCCTTGAATTTTACCCGCAAGAATATCCGCCCGCGCACAATCAACGGCGACAAGAGACGACGCACATGCGGCGTCCAAAGAATACGCCGCGCCAGTCCAACGGTAAATATTGCGTAAATCTGCGGCAAAATCGCCTATCCTAAATTCCGGCGTTTGACGGTGCCAATAATTTTCGTTACGATATTTCAGATCGACTGCGGCAATACAATTTGAGATAATTTCTTGTTGAACGCCGGCGGGTAATTTTGAAAATTCCGGCGTTTCGTAAAGCAAGTTAAATGTTACGTTAGCCGCAATCGAAAAAATATAATCGTGACTCAAATCAGACGAGCGCAGACCGCCAAGATAAACGCCAAAATTATCGGCGCCCGTTGGAATCTTTACGCCGCCGACGACTTCATCCGCAACTATACACGCAAGTTTCAACAACGGATCGCAATTACGAAACTGTTCGGGAAATTTGTAATTTTGAATTTCGTTTTCAATCTTTGTTGAATCAAAAATTGCGCCGAGTTTAGAATAGGTTTTTCCGGTTTTACCAGGTTGCGGGTCGAAATAGATATGATGATTTAGCCACGTTTCGGGGACTTCGCATATCGGCGATTCGCCATTAATCAACATTTGCCAGAACTCTTGCGGGCTACCGGCGCCAGGCAAACGACAACTCAATGAAACAACTGCAACCGACTCGCAAAATAAACTATCTTTCATCACAAACAAATTAAACTACTCGTACTTGAATTTACATTGGACGCCGCCCAACAAACGCCGAAAGACTGACTTGGACGCTTTAACTTCAATAATTCAAATACAATACGCATAGAATTAAATACCGAAATAAAAAACAAAAATTTGTCGTAATTTTATCGTATAGCGCTGCCGGCAAGATCTATCAAATCTGCAACTCTGCTACTCTCGCGAATTTCCGTAACCGGAATCGCAAGACCAAGATCGTCATATATCGCAATTACTCCCAACATCCCCGTCGAATCCCAACCGCTCACCGAAGATAAAACCGTGTCCTCCGTCAACATACCTGCCTCCGTGTTCAATACAAATTCCAACTCCTGAATAAATTCATGCTTTGTCATTTTTCAAATTTTTTCTAAATTTTCTAAAATATTTTAAACTGTTCGCACTTTAATTTGCGTTTACCATCGCTTGTTTAGTTTTCGGATGGCAGTTTTTGACGCTTTAAAATCGCTGAGCGTCAAATACGAGCAGAGCAGTATAATTTACGAAAAGTTATTGTCAATTAGACGTATTGACAATTTACAATCGACTAATTTATGGAAATTTCTTTATGTTTATGTTTGTTGTTGTAATTATAATGTTGAATATCCGCCGTCGGCGAATAATGTTATGCCGTTAATATATTTACTTTTATCTGATAATAGGAATAGCGCCGCATTTGCAACGTCGTTTGGTTCTCCGAAACCCATTGGATGCCGTAGTTCAACTAAATCTTTTCTGTCGTTGCCTAGTTCTTGAATTTTTTTGTAAGTTCCATTTTCGGTCATTGGCGTTTTTATCATTGCGGGCGCGATGCAGTTGACTCTTATTTTTGCACTAATCAATTCTATTGCCAAAGTTTTAACGCATGATTCAACAGCGCCTTTGCTCATACTATAACAAAGTAAACCGGCATTACCGCAACTTGCCGAAACCGAACTAATCAACACAGCCGACGAACCTGTTTTACAATGAACCCCCGTTAAACTTAAACCTTTCATCAACATTGCGCCGCTGACTGCATTGACAACATACGTATTTATCAAGTTAGCCGTTTTTATTGATCTCAACGGTCGCGCCATCTCAATTCCAGCCGAGTGAACAAGCCCCGAAAATTCGCCGTACTCGCCCGCAAGACGTTGAAATAATTTTGGAATATCATCAGGATCAGACGACAAATCATAAGTTACTGGTACAATTTTACCCGCATCAATTTTACCCGTCGCGTCAATTTTATCTTTATCAATTTTATTTGCGTTAATTTTATTTGCGTCCGTTTTATTTGCGTTAATTTTATTTTTATCAAATTTATCCGTTTCAATATTGCCGCAATTTTCGCGTGCCGCACAACATAACTCCGCCGTAATACGCAACCGTTCCGTATCGCGTCCGAGCAAAAAAACATTCGCGCCCGCAGAAAAAATCAAAACCGAAATCGCACGTCCAATTCCAGACGAAGCGCCTGTAATCAATATATTTCGCCCTGATAAATCTAATTTCATATTTAATTTTTTTCTTTTGTTTGCCCGATAAATTCAAACCATGAGTTGGCGTAATTACGGATATTTATTTTTGGGCAATGATTAGTTGTTAGCAGGAATTGGCATTGCGTCAGCGCTTTTTGTGCGGCGGCGCCGGTATCGGGAGCGTTTAATAATTCGCGGAGAATATTTGTATTTATACGCAACATTCCCACAACGTCGCCGTCAAATTTAAGGTTAAACCAGCCCGTTATGATTTCGCATAAATTATTATTTTGAAAAACAGCCGAGTATTTACCGCCGCCTTGTCCGGTAATATTTAATCGTAAAATTGAGAGTTTAGTTTCGGTTGATGAATTTTCGTTACGATAATTATTGATTAAAACCGGCGCAATAAAATTTACGTTAAGCGTTTCGTTTTTTCTGTAACAATTAAAATTTACGGCGCCGGATTCTAATTGTTTAAGTTTAGTAAAAAAAGGATCGCCGTCAGGTTTAGACGCCGGAATTGCGGCAATGCTTTCAATTTCGGCAACGTTAAAAATTTCAGGTCGTGGCAAGGAACGTTGAAGTTTGTGTTCAAAATTTTCGATAATTGTTTCGACTTGTTTTGTTGCGGCGTTTATATCCAGCGCCGTTTTGACAACCAGTAAATCATTGCGAACAAGCAGCCAAATAAATTCCGCCGCCGAAAAAAATAACGCATCTATATCAAAATAAAATACCCGATCAGTCATTTTAAAAACTTTTTCTTATTTCTCGTAAACTCATTCATCGCCATCCAATTCAGCAGGATAACCAATTAAATACGTGTCGTTAATTGGATTGACATGAAAAAGTCCCCACGATTTACTACTAAATGGAATTTGCATAATATTGGCTGGTGAAATTCTGCGGATCTTCCAGTTATAATTTATATCAAGCGAATCGAGATACGGTTTGATTTCAAAAAAGTCTTGCGGATTGTGATAAATTGCAATCGATAATACAGGTCTGTTTTGGCGAATCGTCTCAATCATTCCGCGTAATGCAAGCGTTTCAGAACCTTCAATATCCAATTTTATAAATCCTACATTTAATTTTCTTTCTTCGACAAACGAATCTATTGAACGAACCTGTACATTTTTTTCACCTTGCGAGTAAATATTCGTGATAATTTGCGCTGTATCCGTAATATTAATTACGGAATCGGACTCGCCAATTCCGGCAATTATCAACTCAAATTTATCCGGCTTAATATTATTAATTGCCATTGTCTTACGGAACAATGAACCATTGGCGTCAGAAATATCAAACGAATAAATTTTCTTTGGCTCATATTCAAAAAAAACAATCGCGCTATCGCCAACATAACCGCCGCCGTCAATAAAATCTTTACCCGCAATATAATTTTTTACCTTTTGCGGTAAATACACAAGTCCATTATGAAACATAAACACGTCCGGCACGTGAGCATTTACCGAAAGCGGATATTTTTTTTGGTATGTTTTAAGATTACTAATAAACTCTCTGGCTATCTCTTGATCTTTTAACGGTACGTAAGTTTTAGGATTGACCAATGTAACTTCATATTTTTCGTCTTTAAATAAATTTGGCGAATACTTTATTTCTTTTACGCAGTAGTCTATAACTTCAATTGATTCGGCATCCAGATTCTTTTTCAATTCCGAAACTCGCGTCGGCATATTTTCATTGAAACAATACTCCTTAAAATCACCGCCAAGATTATCAAACAATCCGACATGCACAACTTTACCGCCAATACGATAAAGTAAAAATGTCATAATCTTATTCCAAATTATTTCTTTTAAATTTGCGTTCATTGATATTTTTTTGTTAAATTTTAATCTAATGGGTATCTCTAAAAATTCTTTTTTTGGAGAACCGATCAATCATTCGATGTTTCTCTAAAATTCTAATATGTTCTTTAACAAACCTCATTTTAACCTAATTTTTCTGAACAAAACAACATCAGTAGAAAATGATATTAAAACTAAACTTTCTTACCTCATTAAAATAAATCATAATGAGGTAATGAGGTTGCGGCGTGTTGTCATAATCCTGCTACTGAGGTTGTTTTGTCAGGAAAAATTAGGTTAAAATTAGGTTTGTTAAAATTAAAATTAAATCAATAATGAATTTTTAGAGGTACCCTAATGTAACCGTTTACTGAAATTTGTTTATTAAATTGTGTTTTGTTAATTTTTTAGGGACAAGTGGGACAATTTTTTTTGTAACAAAAAACTTTTTCTCTAAATCATCTAATTTTAAAAACTATCCCCTTGTATGTTTATATTATATTGTTTTTATGTTTTGTTTTTTGTGTGTTATTTTTTTCATTTTTGGCGATTAAGCGGCAAAAATGAAAAAAATCGGGTATTATTATACACCTTGTAACAAAACATGGAGTGGGACTGCGATTGCCTCTCGTTTATTCAGAACGTCCGTAGCAAGCAGCCCACTCCATCCGATTAAAAACTCGGACAGTTGCAAGAGGTAAGTATAAACACTTAACCTCGAATAGCAAGGATGAGATTTTTCTCATCTATGGAGTAGTAAATCAAAAACCTAAATTTGAATCCAATGACCCTTGTAGTCGAATGGGAAAATAAACTCGAAAAAA
>JAISLW010000045.1 GCA_031277105.1 Planctomycetaceae bacterium
ACTGTTGAATTGTCATGGAAAGAAAAAAATGAAACATGGGTTCCTGTTGCGTTTAAACTTTCATCTGTCCAAGATTATTCGGCTGAATGGAAAATTGATTGGGAATTGGTCAATGAACCAGTTCCTGATAAATATTTTGATCCAAATTTACTTTCAAAAGAATCTGTACCATTATATTCAGAAGAATTAAACGATTCAATACAAATTGGTCGAATTGGCGGAGGTGGTAAAAGTCCAAAACCAATAAAACCTAAATCAATGGACTATGACTATATTTTTAAAGTATCCCTTATAACAGGTGGAGTGATTTTGGCGATCATTGCATTTTGTAAGATGCTTTATGATCGCTGGAAGCAAAAGAAACAAGCATAAAATCTGATTATTAAATGAACGTCTCTAAAGATTCGATATTTTACTATTTTTATCAGGAGATTATTTTGCATTCATTATTTTTTGGTAAGAGTAAATTAGTAAACTTGAATTTTTAGAGACGCCCAATAATTATTTAGTTTAATTTTTTCTTAACCCCACAAGATGTGGGATATTTCCCATAACAAATTCTCACCCCTTGCGAGGTTAAAATACAACTTCATGGAACTTCTAAAAAATTCATTTGTCCAGGTAGGCTGCTTTTCGGCGAACCGCCGCCTACCTTTTTACAAAAAAATGAGTTTTTAGAGATGCCCAATATTTTGATTCCAAGTAGAAAAATTCCTCTGTGAACTCTTTGTTCTCTGTGGTTAATAAAAATACAATTGTGTTTTTTAGGCGTTTTAATTTAGTGTTTTGATTTCCAGACGCCGCTTGATTCTAGCGAGCGTCTGTATGCTTCTGCGATTTGTTCTGCGGCGTGTGCGCTGAATAGGTCTTTGTACTCGGTTGAAATTTTTAGTACGGCGCAAGCGATGGCTTGGTCTGCGAAGTGTCCTTTGTGTCCATGTAACGCTGCGAGTCGTAGGATTTCATCTTTTGTGAATAAACCGTTTTGTCTTATATCGTCTTTTACCATTTCAAAAGCTCTTATAGCGGCTTCGGGTTCTTTGTATTCGACGAGTGTGGCGCCGGTTTGTTTGTTTAGTTCTTTGACTAATAGTTCGTGTTCAAGTAGTAGTCGTGCGATGGTTGAATGTTGGTCGAAAGAGACGACGATTGAGCCGGCGATTTCTCTGTTTAACGTTGCGCCTTGTAGGTTATTTACGAATATGAAAGTACCGTCGGATAGTTCGCTTCTTATGGTGATGAAGTTTCGGTTATATTTTTTTTCGGCGTCTGTTTTTGGGTTTACGAAGCGTTGGTTATTTACGCTTACTCTTATTGTTCCGTCTTTATTTTGGAATACGCGTGCGAATGTTCGTGTTTTAGGGTGAATTCGGGACAAGTGTAATAATTCGACGTCGTTTACTTTGTAGAAACCTTCTGCTTGTGCGGCGATGGTTGCTTCGTTGTAGAAGTTCAAATCGAGCCAAGTGAAATCGTTGCAATTTACTTCGACGGTTTCGTATTCGCTGCCGAGTAATTTTATTCTATCGCTAACGATACTCATAGCGTGTTTACGGGTAATATACCGGCTGGCAAACCACCAAAGAAGTGAATAAAAAATAACAAATCCAGTAATAATCGTAAGTGAAAAAAACGGTCCCATATCGGCAAAAGAACCGGTATAAACGAATGTTTCTATCGCGGCAATCAAGGAAATCAAACTCAAAAGTTTGAATCCAAGTTTAACTCTATGCTTGAAGAAAAGAATAAGCATGAGGACAGTTGAAACGACCCAAAGCGAACCGAAGATCGCCAATGGAATAGCGTTTGCATGTAATACGGTCAGGAATGTATGTTGTTGTGATGTTGCCAATAACATGGTTTTATTTTTGGGAATAATTTGAATTTGTAACCGTTCACTGAAATTTTTTTAGCAAATTACGTATAGGCGATTTTTGAAGGACAAGTTGGACATGAAGGACAAGCGAGACAATTTTTTTATAACAATTTTTTTATAACAAAAAACTGTTATCTAATTTTCTAAAAAACTACTCTCTATCCCCTACTCTCTATCCCCTACTCCATCACCCCTAAAATCTATCGCTGAAATTTCCGTGAACAGCTACTTAATGGTATCTCTAAAAATTCATTTTTTTGTAAAAAGGTAGGCGGTGTTTAGCCGCTGCGTTTATTTTTTTGCGCCGCAATACGCACAAAATAATTATTAAATTTCAATAATTCATAACGTGTAAAATAAACATATTTTAGACGTTGTGAAATAATATACTGCTCGTACTTGAAATTCAGCGATTTTAAAGCGTCAAAGCCTGCCGTCCGAAAGCTAGGCAGGCGAAGGTAAACGCAAACTCAAGTACGAATAGTTTAAAATTTATTGGTATCATAAACTCTAATGCGGCGTTTCGGCACAGTGTTTAATTTTTTTAGCCGCCTACCTGAACAAATAAATTTTTAGAGACGCCCAAGCGTCAAAGCCCGTAGACCAAAATCTACGCAACAGACGCTAATCGCAAATTCAAGTATGAACAGTTTAAAATAATTCAAAAGAGTATAGTGTAATTTAGAAAATATAACAAGTACAGTAACCTCCCAAAAAACGCCGCTAAAAATTCTTTTTGATTTAACTTTAATTTTAACAAGCCTAATTTTTACCTAATCTTGTCCGTAACCGTTCACGGAAATTTAATCAAAAGATTTTAGGGGATAGCGTGTAAATTGTATCGGGACAATTTTCGTAACAATAAATCTATCCCCTAAAACTCTACGCTTCTAAAATCTCGTGAACGGTTACAAAATTTTTTCTGTGATCTCTATGGGGCGTCTCTAAAAATTCATTTGTCCAGGCGTCTACCTAAACAAATGAATTTTTAGAGATGCCATGTGGTTTTTAGAAGTGTTCCGTTTAGCGTGTATTTCTTATTACGATTGACAAAAAATTATTTTTTTAAGATAATAATTCGTTTGAAAATTTTGTTGTCGTTGTTTTTAATTTTGTAACCGTTCACGAAAATTCTTTTAGCAAAATACGTATTGGCAATTTTTTGAGGGACAAGTTGGACAATTTTTTTGTAACAAAAAACTAATCAGGATCGCAGGCGAGACGCCTGCGATCCGGCTGACGAATTTTTTGTAACAAAAAACTTGTTATCTTGTTTTCTAAAAAACTACACACTACATCCTATCCCCTATCCTATCCCCTAAAACTTGTCTTTTAAATTTTCGTGAACGGTTACTAATTTTTTTAATTGTATTTTATAAAATTTAAATAAATATTATGACAAATAGACGTGAATTTATTAAGGGGTCTTCTGCTGTTATTGCGGGAGGTTTATTGGGCGGAGATATGTTTTCCGCAATTCGGGCAAATGATCTTGTTTACGCAGATACGAATGTTTGTTCTGATTCGCAGACGTTGAAGGCGAATATTCCGGTTAAGGATGTTCTTGTGCCGTTGCCTGTCGGACAGGTTAAGTTACATGGTTATCTTGATTCGATAATCAAGACGTCTTGCGACAATTGGAACAAAGGCGACGTTCCATACAAAGAGACGGCGGAATTTTTTCGTACAGGTCGTAAACAATTCGCTCTCGGCGAAATGTGGGGTAAACTTGTCCGCAGCGGCTCGTTACTTTACCGTTACAACGGCGACTCTGAATTGAAAACAATTCTTGACGCCGCCGTTGCCGACGCCTTGTCAACACAGCGTCCTAACGGCTCTATCAGTTGCGTCCCGCCGGAAAAACAACCCGAAATCTCTGACCTTTGGGAACGGAAATACGTCCTCATCGGTTTGCAAGATTACTACGAATACGTCGATCAGAAACCCGAAGTATTAGAATCGCTAAAACGACAAGTCGATTGTTTAATATCGCAGTTAGGCAAACCGCCAAAGAAAAGTATTCTTGACATCGGCTGGTCGCACGGTAATCACGGTAAAAATCATATTGAATCTAGCACGCTGCTTGAACCTGTTGTCCGCTTATACAAAATGACGGGCGAAAAGCGCTATCTTGATTTTGCCGACTATATTATTTCCGAAGGCGGCTGTCTTGAAAGTAATTTATTTGAAGCCGCCTATAAAAACGTACCGCCTTATAAAATGTGTAAAATTTATCCCAAAGCGTATGATATGTTGTCGTTATTTGAAGGTTTGGTCGAATTTTATCGTTGTACCGGCGACGCATATCATAAACAATGCGCATTGAATCTTTTTGAAAATGTTCGCAAATATGAAATCACAGTTATCGGCAACAGCGGCGCCGACCAACCTTATCATCCAACAGTATTCGGCGAAGCATTCGACAATACCGCCGCCGAACAGACCAACCCCAATATCAAACGAATGATGGAAACTTGCACCGGCGTAACATGGATGAAATATTGCTCGCATCTTTTACGTCTTGAAGGCGAACAGAAATATACGGACGAAATCGAAAAATATATTTATAACGGCTTAATCGGCGCAATGAAACCAGACGGCAAAGGCTTTTCTTACGTGAATTTATTAAACGGCGTAAAAACAAACGATAACGGATGGGGATGGCATTTTAACCAAAAAAACGGCGGCAAATTACACGTTACATGTTGTAGTCTAAACGGTCCCGAAGGTTTGGCATACGTGCCGTTTATTGCCGTAATGTACGAGCCGAACCCGCAAAATCCCGCCTACGTAATCAACCTCTACAACGCCGCTACCGTCAAAACAAAAACGCCAAAAGATAATCAGTTGACGCTGGAAATTATTACAGACTTCCCAAAAAACGGAAACGTAAAAATTAAAGTCAACATAAAAACGCCCGAAAAATTTACCATAAAATTGAAAATACCAACATGGAGCGAAAATACTAAAATACAACTTCCCAACAACTCGCAATCACAACCCGCATCAGGAAAATTTGCGACAATCAAACGACAATGGCAACCAGACGACGAAATTATTCTCACGCTCGATATGCGTTGTAAGTTGCTCGACGCTCCCAAAGACGGCTCTACTCCAAACAGCGATAAATATAAAGCGTTGCGTTATGGTCCGCTGATATTATGCCGTAACTCCGAAGTTGATCCCGATTACAATAAACCCGTTTCTATCGTCGCCGACAAAAACGGTTTCGTCGATGTAAAACAAACAACTAACGCCGACGGCTTGACAATATTCAACGTCCCGACAACAAACGGATACGTCAAAATGTTCCCTTACGCAAATATCAACGGTTGGAACGGCGCTAAAATACAAACATGGTTGCCAATGTTAGAAACTGAAACATAAAAACGTTACGATAATTTCAATTGCGATACTTATAAATTACTCGCATTTTAATTTGCGTTTACCGCCGCATCGCCTAACTATCGGGGCGGCGGCTTTACGCTTTTAAAGCAATGAATTTCAAATGCGAGCAGTAACCTTTCTACGCCGATGAATAATTCAATACAACTTAATAGCGACTTACTCAACACGCTCAAAAATTCTATTCCGCAATTTTTTGAAAAAGATATTTACGACGACGAAGGTAATCTTGTCAAAAGCGGCGGTTTTAAGATTGACCGTTTTCTTGACGAACTAGATTCAAATAACATAACCAAGTCTTACGATAATTTTCGACTTGAATTTACGGGCAAGGATTATGCGATATTTCAAGTTGAGCGGCAATCAGACGCGGCGTTTGTTCCCGATACGGCGCATAATTCGCAACCGGATAATTTCGACAGCGGCAACATTTTTATTACCGGCGATAATCTTGAAGCGTTGCGGATTTTGCAAAAAGATTTCGGCGGCAAGATCAAAATGATCTATATTGATCCGCCTTATAACACGGGTAAAAAAAACGGATTTGTTTACAATGACAAATTTGAATTTGACGAGGAGACGTTGAAATCTGTTTTGGGTTATAGCGACGCGCAAGTTGCCAAACTCAAATCGATGCGCGGTAATAATTCGCATTCGGCGTGGTTGACGTTTATGTATCCGCGATTGAAGTTGGCGCAAAAGTTATTGACTTGCGACGGCGTAATTTTTATTTCTATTGACGACAACGAGCAGGCGGAACTTAAATTATTGATGAATGAGATATTCGGCGAGTGTAATTTTGTTGCTGAGTTTATTGTTATTCGTTCAGAGGGCGGCGGTTTGGCGCGGCAGGCGGTTATAGGGCATGATTATTTGTTATGTTATGCGAAGAGTATAAACGAGTTCGTTCCGCTTGGGCGACCTAAAGATATTCGCGGCAAGATTGTGTTGAAGGACGGCGAGGAATATTGGATAGAGACGGACTGGTTGCGTAAGGAATTTGGCAAATACGGAACATGTTTTTATGAAGAAATAGAACGTTATTACGACGACGCAAAAAAACGGGAAATTGACAAAGGGTTGGGCAAGGGCGATTATATTTTGATAGAACGGGGCAGACGGCATATTGTTGGCAGGTATAGGAAAATCGCCGATGATACGTCGAAATTTTATACAATTTTAAAATATCTGAACAAGGACGGCGTGCATGATTTGGACGAATTAGGAGTTGGCAAGTTATTTAATTTTCCGAAACCGGTGAAGTTGATAAAGGAGTTAATTTACGGCGCAACTAATAAAGACAAATCGGCGATCATACTTGATTTTTTTGCCGGTTCGGGCGCTACGGCTCATGCTGTTATGCAATTAAATTCAGAGGACGGCGGCAATCGAAAATTTATCATGGTACAAATTGACGAACCCGTAAATAAAAATAGCGCCGCAATAAATGCAGGTTACAAAACTATCGATCAAATTACAAGAGAACGAATCAAACGAGCCGCAAAAAAAATCAAATCAGATCACGCAGAAAATTTACCAAAAAATTTCGACGCCGGATTTAAACATTACAGATTAGCCAAACCAGATAACTATACTGCTCGTACTTGAAATTCAGCGATTTAAAAGCGTCAAAGCCTGCCGTCCGAAAGCTAGGCAGGCGAAGGTAAACGCAAACTCAAGTGCGAACAGTTTAAAAAATAACCATTCACAAAAATTTAAACGATAAATTTTAGAAGTTAGGAAATAGTTTTTTAGAAAACTAGATCACAATTTTTTGTTACAAAAAAATTGTTCCTCTTGTTCCTCTTGTCCATCAAAAATTGCAAAACTTAATTTAATAAACAAATTTCCGTGAACGTTTACAAAAAATCAAACAGAAACAATAAATATGAAAAATAAGAAAGAAAAAAAATCAGGTAATATAACAAATGACCTTGATAAAAAACGTATTCCAATAAAAGATAAACAATATCGCGAATGGTTGAACGATCTGAAACAGAGAATTAGACAAACCCAGATCAAAGCGGCGGTTCGGGTAAATAACGCCTTGATAGAACTTTACTGGAATTTAGGAGCGGAAATCGTCGCTAAACAGGCTGAATCCGTTTGGGGAAGCGGAATCATAAAACAACTAAGCGCCGATTTAAGAGCAGAATTTCCAAATATACAAGGTTTTTCCGAAACAAATTTGAGAACCATAAAACGATTCTATCTCTTTTATAGCCAAGATAATACAATTCAACACCAACTTGGTGTTGAATTAGAATCAGCAAAACAACACCAGCTTGGTGTTGAATTAGAATCAACAATTCAACACCAAGCTGGTGTTGAATTGTATCCCGTAAAACAGCAACAACTTAACGCCAAAACAAAACAGCGCCAATCTGCCGATGGAACAAAACATAAACTTGATGCTAAAGCAATTCAACACCAAGCTGGTGTTGAATTGTATCCCGTAAATCAGCAACAACTTAACGCAAAAACAAAACAACGCCAATCTGCCGATGGAACAAAACATAAACTTGATGCCGACGCAATTCAACACCAAGCTGGTGTTGAATTGTATCCCGTAAATCAGCAACAACTTAACACAAAAACAAATCTGTACCAATCTGGCGCTGTTTTATATTCTGAAAAACTCCCGCAATTTATTGGAGAAGTTCCTTGGCGGCATCATACTGAAATCATCACTAAGTGTAAGTCTATTGATGAAGCGATGTTTTATTTACGGAAAACTGTACAGGAAGGTTGGAGTCGATCTGTTTTGTTGCATCATTTAGATGCGAATTTGTATAAAACGCAAGGTAAAGCGGTTACGAATTTTCATAATACGTTGCCCGATTTGCAATGCGATTTAGCAAAAGAGATATTGAAAGAGCCTTATTGTTTTGATTTTTTGGCATTGACTGCCGGATACAAAGAACGAGAATTGGAAGACGCTTTGACGCAAAATATTACGAAATTTTTGCTTGAACTTGGCAAGGGCTTTGCTTTTGTCGGTCGGCAAGTCGAAATAGAAGTCGGCAATAGCTCGTTTTTTGTGGATATGTTGTTTTATCATATTCGGTTAAAATGTTTTGTTGTAGTCGAGTTAAAGACGGGCAATTTTGAACCGGAATTTGCCGGAAAACTTAACTTTTATGTTACCGCAATTGACCGTCAAATGAAAGGAAAAGACGACAACGCCACGATTGGATTATTGATTTGTAAAACCAAAGACGACGTAATTGTTGAGTATTCGTTATCGGATATTCACAAGCCCGTCGGCGTCTCATCATTTGAATTAAGCAAAATCCTACCGATAGAATTTCAATCCTCGCTACCAAGCATTGAAGAAATAGAAGCAGAATTAGAAAACATAGAATAAAATTAGTAAATAGCGCGTCTCTAAAAATTCATTTTTTATCTTACTTGACGAAAGATTAATTTTTTTTATGATAAAGTTTAATTGTGGAATTTGTTTTTTTGTTTTGATGTAGTTTTTTTGTAACAAAAATTATTTGCTCAACGTAACAATTCAGTATGCGCTTATTTTTTGGATCGAAATTGTGTTTTCATATCAGTCCTATCAGGGCGACAAGCATTAGCGTAGGACGGCGTCTTACGTAAAATGATTTCCAATACGCAAGCCCCGTAAGATCGCAAGCAAAATAACGTTTGACGGATATTGCTCTTACGGGGTATTTTGAATTAAAAAAAATTAACCCTTAAATAATATGATTTGTGTAACAATAGCATGTGGTAGTCATACTCGTATGATTTCGGAGCAGCGTAAACTTGCTTCGGAAGGGATTCAACTTGTTGAATTACGTCTTGATTTTTTGCGTAAGGAGCCTGATTTTGGCAGGTTGTTATCGGTTCGTCCTGGCGCTGTTGTTGCGACGGTGCGTCGTAAAAGCGACGGCGGTTTATGGAACGAGTCGGAGTCGAAACGTTTGGCGTTGTTACGTTCGGCGATAGTTTCGGAGCCGGAGTTTATTGATTTGGAAGTTGATATTGCCGGCGAAATTGAGCGTTTTGGTTCAACGCGCCGTATTATTAGTTATCATGATTTTGCCCAAACGCCTGATGATTTGGACAAATTATTTTCTGAAATGTCGTTGTGCGATCCTGATATTATCAAGATTGCGGTTACGCCGAAGTCAATAGACGACGTGTTTCGGTTTATGAAATTTGTAGGCGAAAAAAACCGACTTGCGAAATCGGCAGGCGACAAACTTTCCGGCGCCGGCGACGGCGTGCGCGTAATTGGAATTTGCATGGGCGAACTTGGCAAGGCTACGCGGATATTGGCGAAACGATTTGGGGCGCCGTTTACTTATGCGACGTTTTCACGCGAGCGGATTATTGCGCCGGGGATATTAGTTTATGATGAACTATTGGATTTATATCATTATGAATCGTTGAATAGCGAAACGGCGGTTTACGGAATAATTGCTAATCCGATAGGTCATAGTTTGAGTCCGTTGATACATAATCGTTCTTATATTGAGCAGAAAATAAATGCGGTTTATGTTCCGTTTCAATTGGATAGTTCTGACGTCCGGCGTTTTGTTGAGGGCGCTTCCGATTTTGGAATACGCGGTATAAGCGTAACGATTCCGCATAAAGTCGCGGTGGTGGAAAGTTTGACAAAAATGGATGCGGCTGTAAACAAGATCGGCGCATGCAATACGATAGTGTTTAAGGAAGACGAGCGGGTTGGTTATAATACTGATTATGTTGCGGCGGCGTCGAGTATTGAGGCGGCGCTAGGCGGCGATATAAAAAGCGATGCGGGAATTTTGCAAGGTAAGACGGCGCTAGTGTTAGGCGCAGGCGGCGCGGGGATGGCGTTAGTTTATGGATTGAAGCGGCGCGGGGCAAGCGTTACGGTTACGGATATGAACGACGACAAAGCAAATGAGTTAGCGGCGCTGCTTGGTTGCGAAATGATAAAATGGAACGAAAGATATAATATTACGCCGGAAATTATCGCAAATTGCACGCCCGTAGGAATGCATCCGAATATAAACGATACGCCTTATGAACGCGATAAATTATTTAGCGGAATGGTTGTTTTTGACGCAGTTTATAATCCGGAAGAAACCTTGTTACTAAAATTGGCAAAAGAACGAGGATGCAAAATCGTAAGCGGAATTGAAATGTTCGTAGGTCAAGCGTGTTTACAATTCAAATTATTCACCGGAGAAAAAGCATCAGCAACATTCATCAGAAAAATAATAAAAGACTCAATCGCAAAAACAAAAGAATAAAAATAAAAATAACCATTCACAAAATTACAACAATAAAATTTAGATAATATTTTTTGTAACGAAAATTGTCGCTAATATTTTTAAACTGTTCTTACTTGAATTTGCGTTTACCTTCGCCTGTCTAGCTATCGGGCGGCTGGCTTTTACGTTTTTATTTCAAGTACGATACGTATAATATATCTCTATAGATCATGGGAAATATTGAGTACGATAATTTTCTAAACGTATTGTCATTTGAATAATTATCAAAAAATTCAACTCATATTATGATTCGCCCAAATTCATTTTCTATCCATCTCGCCAATCGTATCACATCGTATATTCTCCATCAAAAATAATTATCGTTATAAAAATATACATTATTAAAAATATTTCTGTGTTAGAAATACCAATTTATTCGTTTTTTGTTTGTTCTAGCGCTTTTTTAGGTAACAATAACGTAATGTAAAAAAAAAGGCGATTATGCAAATAGACAGGAATAAAAAAATATAAACGGATTCTGGACGAATCGGCGTACTATATGTTCCAATAATTTTTGTTTTATAGGGTTTTCCTTTATAAGCAACAATTGTTACTTTATCGCCATCTTTAAAATTTGAATCAAATGAAATACATCTTCCCTCATATTTTTTTTCTGAATTGTTAAAACTCCAAATAAAAGTATAGGCGATGTAAACAATTTCGTGAGATCTGCGTCCTTTTAACATATTAACTTCACGTTTTATTATGTAACCATCGCCAACAGCTTTCCAATTTTTATTAAAAGGAAATACGTCAACGTATGTATCTTGTATATTCACACGAACATTCATGCCCAATATAATTATCGCACATCCGGTTGCAAATATACATATAATAAAATGTTTTGCTATTCTTTCTATTCTTTCATCTTGCTTTTTATTTTTTTTGCTTTTTTTATCTTTACTATTTTTTTCTAACATAATTTTTTACGTCGGTCAAAGGTTAAAAAACAATACGCAAACAAAATATAATTGGGTATCTCTAAAAATTCATTTTTTGTTAAAAGGTAGGCGATGTTTCGCCGAAACATCGCAATACGCATAAAACAATTATTAAACTTTAATAATTCATAACGTCTAAAATAAATATATTTTAGACATTTTAAAATATTAAAATTTATGGGTATCATAAACTCTACTGCGGCGTTTCGGCGAAACGCCGCCTACCTGGACAAATGAATTTTTAGAGATACCCAATTGTAAAATAAAAACCAATTATTTGACAACATGCGTGCTAATTCCGCTTGCACTTGACCAATAAGATTTAGTGAAAATAGTGAATAGCTTAAACCAGTTTAAATTGTTACAAATATTGTTTACGACGAGTAGAAAGTATCGACTTGCAGGTTTGTTTGTTTTCTTACGATTTGTGCGATGCGGTCTAATTGATTGTTGTCGAGCGGCAAAACCCATTTTTCCGGCGTGTTGCGGGCGGCTGTATAAATTTGAATGCGTATAATATTGTCTGTTTGCAATGAAACCAAGCGGCGTGAATATTGTATAATTTCAGCGTCGTCCGGCGGTTGACCGTGAATTGAGAGAAAACACGATTGAATTACTATTGGGAAATTTTTTGTTAGTTCTGTTAAATTGCTTAAAATTTTTTCATAGCGTATATTTGAACGAGCGATTTTTCTAAAATATTCCGGCGTGCCGGCGTCCAATTTTGCCCAAATTTCACCGTTATTTTCAAGCATAATCTTAATCGTCTCTTGCACGCTTGTAGAATGTAACATTGTTCCATTCGTAATCAATACAATTTTTGTCGTATCATTGCAGAGTTGTTTTCTAATTGCGGCGACGCTACGAACAGCGTCGGGAAAAAACGGCGACAAAGTCGGCTCGCCATCGCCGCTAAATGCAATATCACGCAATACCCTTTTCTCAACAGGCAAATGAGAGAACCACTCGTCTTGAAAAAATGAACCGTCGTTGATCATATTTATAAGTTGACGCAATTCCGATTCAAAACAATCAAAATCAATAAAATCAGACTTCTTATCAAGCCGTTTTTGCCCTTCTTCCGCTATAACTTGGCAATAAACGCAAGCAAAATTACATTGACCGCTCTGACTTAAATTCACGCCAAGCGAAAGCCCGCCCGCACGACGACTAACAACCGGATAAACATAATGAAAATCACGAAAATTACGCGGATGATATTGAAATAAAAATGACATTATTGATCTTAAAAATTTAAACTGTTCACAAAAACCTTACAAACGTTGTACCGAAAATTCTATTTATCCCTCATATTATTAAATTAGTTCTCAATTATTTCGTATTTATTTTTACCGATAAAAATTAGCAAGGCGGATTTTAAGTTGGGGCGGTCTTTTAAGCGGTGAGCGGTAATATATTGATTCAATTGTTCAAGTCCCTTCTTTTTCGCTTCGTCAATATCTTTTTTACTTGCGCCCGTCTTGCAATATTTTAATTCCCAAACCCATTCATATTTTACCGCAGAATATTTAGGGTTACTTTGCAAAAATATATCAATACGCCCAGGCGCCGCCTCGTACTCGCTCATCGGAATATAAGGATCATAAAAATGTAAATAAGAAAGTAACATTACCTTAATATATTTTTCATCAAAATGTTGCAAGTCATGATCCGATAACTTGCTAAGTATATGTTGAGAAACATAAGAAATAAAAACTTCAAGATTGCCTTCCATTGCCAGCGCCGTAATCGCTCGCCTTAATTCAGCAATATCAAATTTAACCTCCGGCGAATATTTCGTTACAAGTTCTCGCAAATACGACCAAAACGAAGCCTGAATCGAATAATTAGGAATCACTAAACGCAACTC
>JAISLW010000081.1 GCA_031277105.1 Planctomycetaceae bacterium
CGACATTATTTACCGAGCAACGGTTATATTTTAACTTCGGAAACGATTCCGGTAAAATATCTTTTGGGTTTATTGAACAGCGTTTTGTTAAAATTTTATTTTAATTTTATCGGCGTAATGACAGCCGGCGGAGCATATACGTTGAAATATGCGACCGTATCGCAATTTCCAATTATTGTAACAAAAAATACGCAACCAATTATTTCAATCGTCGATAAAATTTTAACGGCAAAAAAAATTGACCCCAACGCAGATACGACAAAATTAGAATCAAAAATAGATCGCTTAGTTTATAAATTATACAATTTAACAGAAAACGAAATCAAAATTATCGAAGAACAAAATCGCTAAAATCACAACCAAGACGGCTGCATTCCGGTTCTTTTTTTGAGGAACAAGTGGGACAATTTTTTTGTTACAAAAAATCGAAAAGGAACGCAACCGTCTCGTCTGCAATTTGCCGCAAGGTAAATAAAAAGAGGGTATCTCTAAAAATTCATTTTTAGAGTCGCTCGTTAGTTTTTAGTTCTTTTTTCAAAAGTCCATTTTCCTAGTTCTTTGCCTTCGTGTAACTCATCGACGACGACTTCCAATTTATTGGAGTCGGCGTGTCCGTGAATGACTGTAATTTGTTTATTATCTTCGTGTCCGCCGCCTACGACTTGCGCCCAAGTTCTTTCGTCAGTCGCCGGCTCGAAACTGAAATTATGATGATGTCCGCAAACAACCAACTGTACGCCGTGTTTTGATAGAACCGGTCCCCACAAGTTACCCGCTTGACGCTGGAAAGACGCCCAATTTTCTAACACGTCGCCGCCGTTAGCATTCGGATCAGAACTGAAAATAGGAATATGACAAAACGCAACAATAAACGGCGCCGATGCAATTTCCGGCTTGTTCAAAGTCCGTTCTAACCAGTCGCGTTGCGTTATACGATACGGTTCAAATTTTGCCAAGCCTGCCCACGCCGGATGCCGGTCTGGTTTGTCCTCGCCGGTGTCAAGCCCAATCAACGCTAACGGTCCCGTCCGAACCGCAAAATTACGCAAAACTTCACGATCACGAATATCATTCATCTCCCAACGCGGCAATGCCATTTCTAAATTTCTTGCCCACCTGCCGCGATAATCGTGATTGCCAGGCACGTAAAGCAACGGGCGCTCGGCGGCAAACGGCGCATCGGCTGGACGAAGTATCGACTTGACAACCTGATTGGCGCTCGATAAATAATTAACTAAGTCGCCATTCCAAATAGTATAATCGGCGTCGATTTTTGCCAGACGTTCTGTTAGCATTTTTAATGTTTTTTGTTTTTCGTGCGTATCGTTTATTGATGAGAAGCTGCCGTTTTTTTTGCCGTCGCCGGAAGTTGTAAACGAATAAACGTCGCTAAATACCGGCTCGCCGCGTTTGAATTTATATGCGGAAACATATTCAAACGAAGTTGTTGCTATTCGGTAAAAATATTTAGTATTCGGTTTCAAACCGGACAAACGGATTTGCAAAAAACGGTTATGTTGCGGCAACAATCCGTCTTGACCGCCGAATGCGGTTTGGTCAAGTTTGTCTTTATCTATCCCAAATTCAACCCAACCCGTCGCAGGTTTGCCAACCGCCCAAACTACCGTCACGCCAGTATCGCAAGGACATTGCAAAACAGGCGGAGAATCCACAAGCGGAAAATCATCGCTACGATTCTCTTGACCCCATAAAACAGGATTACTAACAACGCCTAAACCAGAAATCGTTAATAACCCCAAAAAATTACGACGATTAGTCGATAAATACATCTCAAAATCTCCTTTACTTTTTGAACTATTCGTATTTGAATTTGCGTTTACCGCCGCAAGGCAGTTTGCGGAACTTCAAGCACGAGCAGTATTATTAAACTATTCATTATCATTCACGCACAGACGCAATACATTGCGTTTCTATCCGCTTGTCCCTCAAAAAATCTTACAATCTTTGTAATCTGCGAACAAAAAAACGATCCAAATGTTACAAAAAAACTTTATTTTTGTTTTGTTTGAATATCATTTTCAATATCGATATTTAGGACGTTTTCGCCTTCTTTTTTAACGGTTAACCGGTAAGGCGATTTTGTAACGTCGCTCATAAAATCGGGTATTTCGCGTTGTAGCGCGTTGTATTTTTGTTGTTGTTCGATTTGGTAAATTTCTTGTTTTGCCGGATCAAGTTTTTGAAATTCTTCTGTTGAGATTGTATCATTGAGTTTTGGTTCTTTTGTAATTGTAATGATATATTCTCCTTCAGGCGCTCCTGTGCCTTGCCATCCGAGTCTTCCGGTTTTTATTGTTGCGGCGCCGTATGAGTCTGTTATTCCAAAAACGGCGCAATGCGAGCCGTCGTTACCAGTCGAACCAAGAACTACATTAACGCCCTCAACAGGAGACGCATTTTTTGTAACAATAATTTTGCAAGGAAACAACGGCGGAACATCTGCCGGCTTGTTGCTACATCCGCAAATTAAAAAAACAAAACCAATAATTGTAATAATATATTTTTTCATAATAATTGTTAAATAGAGTTTCAAGGGGAGAGGAAGTAGTTTTTTTAGAAAACTAGATAACAGTTTTTTGTTATAAAAAAATTGTCTTACTTGTCCTTCCTGTCCCACTTGTCCCTTAAAAATTGTCAAAACGTAATTTAATAAACAAATTTTCGTGAACTGTTACAAAATTTATTTATAAATTTTTTGGTTCGCCGGAATATCTTGTTCCTAGCGCTCCCCAAACTCCGAATGGCGATTCGCCTGTAACGCCTTTTACGATTTGCGTACTCAAATTTACGCCGTTTGAGACGCTATTTATTGTTTCGGCGACAAATCGGACGTTGCCGTCTCCGAAGCAAGCGTTGACGCCGCCTGGGTGATAGCTGTTTGCCGATACGTGAGCGTAATCTGTAGCTGCTGAATTATTGAAGCAAGAGGGCGAATTTGGCGGCAAAATACAATAATATCCCGTGTAAGACGGATAAGCGTCAACCCATCGTCCGCCAACTGCACTTGCCGCCGGAGAGATAATATTTTTTCCTGTTCCGCGTTTGGCAAGACATAAACTCGCATGACCGACTACCTCCGTTGAAGTTGTTTGAGCGACGCCGCCGTGAATAGAGTTGACAATGCCGCCCCAACTTGACGTGATACCAGATTCGGACAAAATCATGGTGTTACTTGTTCCGTCTGTAATTGACTCGATTGTAACAATTTCATAAAGTCCGTTTGATAAAATCCCGCGCGGCGGGAACGGATAAACGCTGTTATTAGGTCTTATATTTTCGTAGTTAAAGTAAATAGTATCGCCGATACATCCGCGATAATTTGACGCAGCCATTACGCCGTTTCCGGGAACAACTCCGCCAACAGGATCAGACGGACAAACAAAAGACGCAATAGGACCTTTTGACGGATTATCATAAGTTCCGTGCCATGCAGTCATCGAACCGCTGTATGTAATTGTATTTGCCGTTGCACATGGAAGATTTACTCCCCAGCCGCCGTCGTTGTTGCTGCCCATTGCCCGATCCACACACCAGAGTTTAAACATCTCATAACGCGCCGTCTCCTCCATAAAAGGAAGTACTGCCGCTCCCCAACTAACGCGTCCGCGATAATGCCAAATATTGCGAATACCGCCGGAACTCTGCATTGCCGCATAATTATCTTTTCCGATTGGTTTCAACACGTCGGCACAAAGTTCTTTTTGACAACATGCGGAAGGAAAATGTCCATAAGCATCGTGCATGTTGTGCCAAGATAAACCAAGTTGACGGAGTTTATTTGAACATGACATGCGTCGTGCCGCTTCACGCGCCGCTTGCACTGCCGGCAACAAAAGCGCTATCAATACGCCAATAATCGCTATCACCACCAAAAGCTCAACAAGCGTAAAACCAAAAAACGCAAATGATGTTGACCGAAAAGGCGAAATTTGGAAATTATCGTTACGAAAATTCAGCCTCTCTCTCTCTCTCTCTCTCTCTCTCTCTGTATATAACAATCATTTTTATGCAACTGCGTGAACTCGTTGAAATCGTTTTTTGGCGTGAAGTCGATGTAGTCGTTTGGTTCTGTTTCTGACCGGTTTGACATTAAATTTATCTTTTTCATTTTCTAATCCTTTCCAATAACGTTATTGGTTTTTTCAATGTTACCGAATTTAACTTGCAAAAAAACGCTTTTGCAAATATACAATTAAATCAGTAAATGATTAAGTGAATTTCTAACTGTTTGTACTTGCAATTCAGTAATAAATGCAAATTCAAGTACGAAGGTTTAGTTTAAAAACCATCGCAACACAGCAGATAACATTCATTAAATAAGCGTCAAATAAATTAAAGTGAATGCTATTTTATGAAGCGCTATCTACTGTAATTGCGGATGGAATTTTAAACTAATTGAAATTCAGCGGCGTTGTCGATATGCGATTTATCAGGACGGAATAAATTTTAAACTGTTCGTATAGTATTGCCGAAATTCAAACGCAATACGTATAACTTTCCGTGAGACCGGAGCGAAAAATTTTGAACTGTTTGTATAATTCCATTCCAAACCATGCCGCATACCAACAAAAAAACATCCGAAAAATTAACGCAATTTTTCGTTACAAAAAATCGTCAAACGATTCTTTGCTCATGTTTGCGGGAAATTCTACAAAGAATATGTTAAGAAAGTATTAAGATTAGATTAAGATTTGATTAAGTTTTGATTAAGATTGTGTTAAGATAAAATCAAAATTCATAACGTCAATTTTGACTATAATATCCGCCAAATTACGTAAATAGTTTTTTAAAAAATCATAAAAAAAATTTCTGTATTTAAATAATTTTTCTAATCTGTGGGCGTCTCTAAAAATTCATTTGTCAGGTAGGCGGCGTTTCGCCGAAACGCCGCATTACGGTTTACGACATCAATAAACTTTAATACGTCACACGTCTAAAATAAACATATTTTAGGCTTTATGAATTATTGAAATTTATTGATAGCATAAACTCCATTGCGGCGTTTCGGCGAAACACCGCCTACCTTTTTACAAAAAATGAATTTTTAGAGATACCCTATTCGTACTTGAGTTTTCGTTTACCTTCGCCTGCCTAGCTATCGGACGGCAGGCTTTGACGCTTTTACATCACTGAATTTCAAGTACGAGCAGTATAATGCCGAATGCTGCATTTTAACAAAACTATTCTTTACTCCAAACGAATTTTCGGCGTAAGCTTAAACCTGCGAGTCCGATTCCGAAAATTAGTAATGTTGCGGGTTCGGGCGTAACGTTTGTATTGTTGGCGTTTTCGTTGTTTTTTATGGATTTTGTGTTTTGATAAATTCCTGCGGAGAAATTTATGAACGACATATCCGAAGCGACGCCCGACGTTATACCTGAATATTCTAGCGGAATCCCCAGTACGGCAAAAGCGATATTATTATTGCCGCCTGTAAGTATATCATTTACGTTGTTTAGATTTAGTTCAAAATTATACTTACTCGCATATTCATAGCCGGAGCTAATCATATCGTCGCTGATGAAATATTGATCGCTGTTCAGGAGTACGCCGTTTAGATAAATTCCGAGCAATTCGCCCATTACCGCAAACGTGCCATTGATGTAATTATACGCCGCCGTTGTTGCGTCGTTTACAAATCCAGTTGAAAACGCAACTAGACTCGATTGCACGCCTATGAAGCCCGACGTTGGCGAATTTTTGTTAATATAGTCGATAGAGTTGTCATTATTGTAACGATAACTCCCTAGTTCTTCCCAATGAAGTCCGCCGTAAGTCGTAATTACTCCGGCATTGTCAACAGCGAAATTCGCCAGCCCGCCGCCGTTCATTCCGATATTGCCATAAAGGTCAGCCGAGCTCTCATAAACAACGCCATTTGCCGAACTACCCGTCGAACCCGTGTAATTAGCGCTATCGCCCTTGGAACCTCTGTCTATCCAACCTTGCACGTAATTAAACGCCTTGCTGCCCTGTTGTTTCAACTCATATTCAACCGCCGAAAGTCGCGCATTAACTTGAGCCGGTTTATCGTTCTTTATCATTGCCGCATATTCAGCCTTAAAAACATCGGTGTATAAAACTGACCAGTTCCGGTCGCGCGTGTTTGTTACGTCGCCATGATTAGCCAACGAACTACCTTCGCGACCATCCGCAAGACCGTTGCCGTCCGCGTCAGTAACTGTTCCGACGACGTTTTGCGTATGACCATTTTTATTACTGTACGCCGGTTTGCCCGTGCCAATATAAATGGTATCCGCATTCGTAATTCCATCAAAAGCTGTCATTGTCCCAAATGCAATTGTGCAGCCGATAACAGCCGCAAGAAAGTTATAAACTTTCATTTTCAATTTTCCTTTCTAAAAAAATTTGTAACCTTTCGCGAAAATTTTAGCAATAAATTTTAGCAATAAATTTTAGGGAAAAGAGAGTAGCGGGTAAGGAGTAGTTTTTTAATTTGGAATTACTGTAGTGATTTTTTGTAACAAAAATTACTCCTCTTGTTCCGCCGGTTCTTATTGTCCTTCAAAAATTGTCAATACGTAATTTGCTAAAAAATTTCCGCGAGCGGTTATAAAAATTTACATTGACGCCGCCTTATAAATTAGCGGCGTTACATCAAATTGATTACCGCAACGCACGGCAATCTACGCTAACTTGTGCCGTATTTATCGACCGAAATATAACGCACAAGTTATGCCAATTTTGACCGCCGATTCTTTTTCGTTACGTTAATTATACCCGCATATCAAATAATCGCCGAAAAAAAATTTTAAAAAAATTTTTTCGAGACTCTTGCCACAAATAATAACAAAAAATACTAGAAATCTGCTTAATTTTCACATGCAAATTAAAACAGCATGTATAAAAAATAAACAAACAAATTAACTTTTTTTAAGTCGTCTAAAAAAAATCGATCCGCAGATTACGCAGATTAAAAGGATTTTTTAAAAAATTTCGAGTAAAAAAACACCTGCTAGTTATACTGTACAATGTTCTTTGTTTATGTTAGATTAATTGCAATTGTTCACGTAAATTTTGATTAACTACCGCTAGGAGATAGTTTTTTAAAATTAGAAATTGCGATTTGTAATTATTCAGTATGCGTTTATTTTTTTAGAACAGTTACATCAAATAAAAAATATACAGATCGTACTTGAATTTTATTGATTTAAACTGTTCGTACTTGAAAATCAGCGATTTAAAAGCGTCAAAGCCTGCCGCCCGAAGGCAAGGCAGGCGAAGGTAAACGCAAACTCAAGTGTGAATAGTTTAAAAGCGTCAAAGTTTGCCGTCCTAATAGCTAGACTGGCGACGGTAAACGCAAATTTAAGTACGAACAGTTTAAAATTAGATAAAACAGAAATGGCAGATTATTATAAAATTCTCGAAGTCTCAAAAGACGCTTCGCACGAAGAGATACAATCGGCGTATCGTAAACTTGCGCGGAAATATCACCCCGATATGAATCAAAACGATCCCAAAGGCTCAAAAGAAAAATTCCAAAAAGTTCAAGAAGCATACGAAGTAATAGGCAACCCCGAAAAAAGACGAATTTATGATCAGTTCGGAGTTGCGCCGGATCAAATGGGCGCCGGCGGAGGTCAAGGTCCTTTCCAATGGTCATTCGGCTCAAACGCCCCATTTAACGCCGGCGGCTTCGGTAGTTTGGAAGAGTTTCTTAATTCTTTGTTTACAAATTCAGACGGAATGCGACCTCGCCAAACGCGCCGGACAAAAAACGGAGTCGACGTCAACGATGAATTATCCGTGCCTTTCGACGTATCCATAAACGGAGGCAACGTCGAAAAAAAAATACGCCGCCAAAACGCAACAAAAGATGAAATCATAAGCATAAAAATTCAACCCGGAACAGATAACGGAACAAAAATCAGAATACCAGGCTTCGGAAAACCTGGTCAAAACGGAGGAAACGCCGGAAATCTAATATTAACCGTAAAAGTTGAAGAACACAAGTTGTTCAAAAGAGACGGACTAGACTTATATCTCACCGTGCCAATAACTCTAAACGAAGCCGTCTTCGGAGGAAACGCAGAAATACCAACGCCAAAAGGAAACATCACAATAAAAATACCAAAAGGCTCAAATAGCGGAAAAAAATTAAGAGTTAAAGGATACGGAATAACAAACCAAAAAACAAAAAAAAATAATACAGGCGACCTTTACGCCGTCTTCTCCATCGTTATACCTGAAAAATGGAACGAAGAAGACGAAAACCTCATCAAAAAACTAAAATCAGAAATCAAAAATCCACGCGAAAATCTAAAATTGTAAATCAAAAAACAAATAACCGTTCACGAAATTTTAGAAGCGTAGAATTTTAGAGGATAGGGGATAGATTAGGAGATAGGGGATAGATTTATTGTTACGAAAATTGTCCCACTTGTCCCTCGCGTCCCTCAAAAATTGTCAAAACGTAATTTAATAAACAAATTTCCGTGAACGGTTACGAAACCAGAGTAGCGTAGCGTGCGTTAAAATTGCAATTTGAATTGCGTTGATATTTTTTGTAACAATAATTATTTTTTAACATGAATGTACTTATAATCGGTTCAGGCGGTCGCGAGCATGCTTTATCTTGGAAGATAGCGGCGTCGCCTTTGGTTAATCGTGTATTTGTTGCGCCGGGCAATGCCGGTACGGCGACGGAAAGCGATGATATTGAGAACGTTGAAATTAACGAACTTGATTTTGCGGCGTTGATCAAATTTGCTAAGCAGAACAAAGCCGGATTAACTGTCGTCGGTTCGGAGACGCCGCTTTGTGCCGGAATAGTCGATGCTTTTAATTCGGAGAATTTGCGTATTTTTGGTCCAGACAAAGCCGCCGCCCAACTTGAGGGCAGCAAGTCGTTTTGCAAAGATATACTTCATCGCGGCGACGTTCCTACCGCTTCGTACAACGTATTCAACGATTACAATGATGCGATTCAATATCTGCAAAATCGCGACGTTCCGCTGGTAGTCAAGGCTGACGGTTTGGCGGCGGGCAAGGGCGTAATTGTTTGCAGAAATAGGAGTGAAGCGATTGATGCGGTTTATCGTATTCAGAAGCGGCGTGAATTCGGCGACGCCGGAAAAAAAATCGTGATTGAAGAGCGGCTTGACGGCGAGGAAGTAAGCGTGCTTGCTATCACCGACGGCAAGACTATTTTGACTTTACAACCTGCGCAAGACCACAAAGCCGCACACGACGGCGACGCCGGACCGAACACCGGCGGCATGGGCGCTTATAGTCCGGCGCCGATTGTTGATGATAAGATGTTGCAATGGATAGAAGAGCGAATTTTAGTGCCGACGGTTCACACAATGAACAGCAACAACACGCCTTTTAAGGGCGTATTGTATGCGGGACTGATGATTACAAAACAAGGACCGAAAGTTTTAGAGTACAACGTCCGCTTTGGCGATCCGGAATGTCAACCGTTGCTAATGCGGTTGCGGACGGATATTGTTGAAATTTTTGAAGCGGTGATTGACGGTAAACTTAACAAAATCAGTTTGCCCGAATGGGATAAACGCAGCGCCGTGTGCGTCGTGATGGCAAGTAAAGGTTATCCAGGCGAATATTCCAAAGGCGACGAAATACGAGGTCTAAATGATGCGGCAAATTTACCTGATACGAAAGTTTTCCACGCCGGAACTACTCTTAAAAAAAATGAAAGCAAACCGTTACCTGAAACGGCGGAAAAACAAACGGAAAAACAAATTGTAACTAATGGCGGACGCGTGTTAGGAGTTACGGCGCTAGGAAAAACTATCTCAGACGCTAAACTCGCAGCATACACCGCCGTAAAAAAAATCAGATGGGACGGCGCATGGTGCAGAAAAGATATTTCAGATAAAGCAAACAAATACGAAAATCTAGAAAATAAAAATGAAACAAAAGAAGATGAAGATAAGGTTTAGATTTTTTGTAACAAAAAATATGTCCCACGCATACCACTTGTCGCACTTGTCCCTCCTGTCCCTAAAAAAAATTGCCCAAACGTAATTTATTAAATGAATTTCCGTGAACGGTTACTAAAAAATTAGGTTAAATAATAAAAAAATGCTTGAAGGTTTTTGGATACGTAATTTTAAGTCGCTTAGGCAAGTAGGTATTGGCACGGCGTTTCCTCAATTTGTTTATGTTGAGGATCCTGTGGCGGTGTTACCTTTTGATCTTGGGACAACGACGTTGTTGACGGGGTTGAGTGGTTCTGGCAAGAGTTCTGTGCTTGATGCTTTTAGTTTTGTTTCTGACTGTTATCGTCATGGCGTCGATTATGCTTGTGGCAAGCGCGGCGGTTATGATGCGATTTATTCTCATGGCGGCAAGGGGACGATGTCGTTTGGGTTTCATTATCGTCAATTTGGCGAATCTGTTGCGGCGACGTATGCGGTTAGTATTGGTTTTGTCAAGAATAAGGCGCCGTATATTGATTCGGAGCTTTTGGCGTATCGCAACGGCAAGGAATCTTTTCCGATTGCGTTTCTTCAAAACAGTCAGAAGACGATACGTTATCTTGCGCCGGACGAGCGTTTAAGTAGTTCTGATTTGACGAGTGTGGAGTTTACGGATTTGAAGCATTTGGGTTTAGCGGCGTTGCAATCTCATCCGAAGTATCCGGTTTGGTCTTCGTTGCGGAATTTATTTGAGAACTGGTCAACGGATGATTTTCATATTGACGCTGTTAATGGATTAGACTTGACGCAATTTAAGCCGCATGAGAATCCGCGCGGCGCCAGATTATATCAATTTATAAAATATTTCATTGAAAAATTCGGAGTTGATGCGGAAGCGGAGATCAATCGTATTGTTTCGGGGATTCCGAACTTGGTATCTGTTGTGCTGGACGTTGCTAATCGGAATCGTCCGTTATTATCGTTTGTGATGGAGGGGATAAGTATTCCGATACCGGTTTCTCATTTATCGGAAGCTACGATTAGGCTTTTTTCATACGTGTTAAGATTGGAAGAGTCGCAACCGGCGCCGTTGATCACTTTGGACAATCCGGAAAATTCGCTTGACAAAACGCATTGTTGGTTCTTGGCGGAATTATTAAAAAAATTCGACGTCGCAACGCACGGCTCGCAATTATTATTGACGACGCAAAGCGCCGAACTAGCGGACGCGACGCATCCGCAAAACGTATGGATTTTCGGATGCGACCAAGCCGGTTTTGCAGTCGTCGAAAGAGCGGCAGACTTAATACCGCCGCCAGAAAATCCAAACGAACCAAAAAATCTAGAACAAAATTGGTTCAGCTCAATGTTCAACGACAGAATATAGGGCGTTTCTATACTGCCCGTACTTGAAATTCTGTGATTTATACTGCTCGTACTTGAAATTCAGCGATTTAAAAGCGTCAAAGCCTGCCGTCCGAAAGCTAGGCAGGCAAAGGTAAACGCAAACTCAAGTACGAATAGGGTATCTCTAAAAATTCATTTTTTTGTAAAAAGGTAGGCGGTGTTTCGCCGAAACGCCGCAATACGTGTGAAACAATTATTAAATTTTAATAATTCATAACGTGTAAAATAGATGTA
>JAISLW010000213.1 GCA_031277105.1 Planctomycetaceae bacterium
AATTGGACATTAAACGACCATCTAAACACAATCCGCGACATAATAAAACCAGACGGCAATGTCGCCTCACACCTAGAATACAACGCCTTCGGAAAACTAATCTCTGAAACAAAAAATGATCAATTACTATTCGCCTACACAGGAAAATTATTTGATAAGATTAGCGATCTACAATGGAATATAAATCGTTGGTACGACTCTAATGCTGGACGATGGGTGAGCGAGGATCCGATTGGATTTACAGCAGAAGACACTAACCTATCGCGATATGTGTTTAATAATAGTATTGGATATGTTGATTTTACTGGTGAATTAACAAAATATACATATTATTCACTAACACACTTATCAGGTAAGAAAGAATCAAAAATTAGACCTGAGAACAAAAATGATAATGAAAAATATAAATTATCATTAAAAACTGAATCTAGTTACAGTAGGGAAAAATACTCAATTTCAATAACAGCAGAAGCATCTTTTTATAATCAAGGCGTCCATTATTCTACACGACGAGAAAAGACTGTTGAACTTAGATGCAATAACAGTGAAAACGCTGGCGGTGGACTAGGTGAGTTGATGGACGATAATTGTGGGGCAAGCGCATCTGAAACAATAAATCATGTCAGCGTGGCTGTGAATATTGGATGCTCATATAATGAACAATATAGGCGCAAAGAAATTTTCGTTTACGGAGCTGCTGCATATACTTTAGACGCACAAAATATAAATTTTGGTATTACAGTAAATGGAACTGGTGGAAATATAACTTATACATTCAAGGAAGATAAAGGTCACATAGATGAAAAGTGGATTTGGAAATATTATTGTAAATGCGAAACAAGGATATATGACGACTAAAAATAAACTTATAGGAAAATGAAATGAAAATTTAAGATACTGTTAATAATTTTATATTTTGTAGTCATAATTTGAGAAGGTCAATGGGTGAATATTAAATGCATTAAGATAATATATTTCATTAGTTAAAATGGTATTTTTGTTTCGTTTATAAACTTTTTATACTTGTGTTTAGTAATTAAGGAAGTCGATGCAGGTCAAAATTTTATACAACTAATAAAAAATAAAATATTACTCAAAAAATCTTTTATGACTTTGTTGATACGATAGCGTTCAGCGTTAAATGCGTTTTTTGTTTTTTTATAATTTACGGTCAATTTAAGTATGGGCATATTATTGGTATTTATAAGAATATTGTAAATTTAAGCGTAAAAATATTTAATTTGATTAGTTTATAATAATGTTATGAAAAAGTTTATAATAACAATTTGTATTTTGATTGTTTTAACTATTGTTGTGATTTTTTTTGGGATATTTTTCTCGTTTATTGATATTGATAAAATGCAATATGGTTTGAGATGTTGGATACGTAAGGATAAAACTTCTGACGATGTAATATTAGACTTATCACGTAAAAAACCATATAACTCTGATTTTGTAAAAGTAAGAATTGTATTCAAGGATAATCCATATAAACAAAAATTTTCAGACGCATATACATACGATTATATTCCATACGACTCAATTTTTGGTTATTTAGGATATTACAAGCAAAGATATTGTATGTATATTTTACCCGCTATAAAACTTACAAATGAAAACGGCGAATATAGGAATGACGTTTTGCCATTTATACATTATTATGATAGAAAAGAAAAAAAATTTATATTCAAATACGCATACCATAAATTTTCCATTAATAAAGATTATGAAATGTTAGAATGTAACGACGTAATAGTTTCTTTGCATAATACCAAAGTAGTATCAATCGTTATGAAACAAAATGAACCGTTATCTATAATTGCCGACGATATAAATTCATTTGATCCTCCATTTAACGTTAATGACGATTAATTATAACCTTAACAGAATTTGACAAATAACATTTTTGATTCAATATTTTAAACTGTTCTTACTTGAATTTTAGTTTAACGTTATATGCCTAATTATCGGGCGGCAGGTTTTGGTGCTTTTATGTCAATGCATTTCAGGTACGATACGTATAATTTGGTTATGAACGAATTAACAATTAACAAATTTCGTATGATGAAAAAATATTTAAGATACATTTGTTTTTTGATTGTCGCTATTTTTATTATTGTAAGTGGATATACGGTTTTTTTTATGTTTTATCCTATTCAGTATGGACGTTTTTCTTATTACACTATTAATGACGGCGCTCAACTTGATTTGTACCTAACAAAAGATAGTCGTGAAATTTTAATAAGAATTGAGTTCAAAGATCCTAACAACTTTAAAGATCGTTCTATACATGAAGCAGGAGGAACTCTTGGTCATAGATCTGTATTGAGTACATACAAATATGATTCAATTTTTGGTTTTTTGGGGCATTATAACAATCGATATTTTACAGACGTCGATGCTGGAGGAGACATTTCAATGATTAGCGCTTTTATTGATCGAAAGTTGGAAAAAATAATATTGCAATATCAAAATCACAAAATTATATTTAGCAAAGATAAAAAAATATTGGAATATGGAGATTTAAAATTTTTTTTAAAACATAACAAAGTTACAAAAATTATTATTGAAAAAGATAAACCGTTATCAATAGTCGTTAAAGATCGAAGTCAATTTGATCCTCCAATTTTACCGCCTCCGTTTCAACCCGAAGCCTACCAATTAATTGATTTGATTGAGGAAGCAACGAAGTAAACAATCAAGAGAATTTCTAAAAACCATAGAGTTATTTTTATTAACCACAGAGAACGCAGAGAAATTTTATTTGAGGTTAAAGTTGACTTTTGATCTAGAATATTTTAAAAATTTTTCTCTCTGTGAACTATATGCTCTCTGTGGTTAAATAAAAAATGGTTATTAGAAGTTACCTACCTACTATGTAAAACTGATATATTTGAGTAAACTTTGGAACGCTTGAAAATTATTCGGGTTAAAAATTGTAATCATTTTAAAAATAATTCTGGATTGACGGATATTAGGCGGGATGGTTGCGATTTGGTTTTTGGAAAATTCTGGTTTTTTTCGGCGGTAACTTGACAATGCTTGCTATTCGGGTAACTTATGTAAACTCAAAATTTAAGGAAATTCGGAATGCGGAATTATTTTTTTTAATAATCTTTGTAATCTTTGTAATCGGCGGCTCATTTTTTTGGTCACAGATTACACGGATTAAAAAGATTATTTGGGGCAGTCTTGACAGAGTTTTCTGTTTATCTACAATTCCTGAAGTTTTGATTTTGAGTTGAGTTTTAAATGGCGGATTGTGTATTGTTTGTTATTTTTAATTTGTTTATAAATTTATAAATGAAACCGAGATTGTTTGCGATAATTATTTTTGTGTTGATTTGTTTTGGATTGTTGATTAGAGTTGAATTGACTCAATCAAAAACGATTCGGCATGAATTGACAATTATCGTAACAAAAAATAAATTCGACAACGCAGGCAGATTACTCAACATCTCGCATACGGGCGACAATAAAACTTACAATTACGACAACGAAGGAAACCGAATTTCAAAAACAACCAAAGACAACAAAACCACAAAATACGCTTGGGATCACCGCAACCGTTTAACCAAAGTTGAAACGCAGACAGAAACAATTGAATACATCTACGACTACCAAAACCGTCTCGTAAAAAGAACACAAGATAAAAATATAACTCATTTTGTTCATGACGACTGGCAAATCATCTTACAATTCGACAACAAAGAATCCAAACCAACCAATCGTTACCTCTGGGGAACCAAACAAGACGAACTAATCTGCAATAATAATAATAATAACTGGGCATTAGGCGATCATCTCAATACAATTCGAGACATCATAAAATCTGATGGTAATATTGAATCTCATTTAGAATACAACGCCTTCGGAAAACTAATCTCTGAAACAAAAAATGACTTGCCATTATTCGCCTATACAGGAAAATTAACAGATAAAAGTAGCGATCTACAATGGAATATAAACCGCTGGTACGACTCAAATGCTGGACGATGGATGAGCGAGGATCCTATTGGATTTAGAGGAAATATTACCAATGTACATTGTTATGTCTGGAACAAAACTATAAATTTTGTGGACGTATTGGGACTAGCTGATGATTTTTTTGAGATTACAATACCACCCAATAATGAAAAATGTAAACTTAACTGTGCAACTCCTCCGCCGCCAGATGATCCTAAAAATGATAAAGGAATATGTGAAAAGAAATATATACTTCCGTCTCAAGGTGAAAAAGGTAAAAAATGTGATGAATTTATAGACGAAGCTAAGAAGAATGAAAATGTAAAGAAGTTAATGAACAAAATCAAAAGTTATGATAACAAATTTACAATTCAAATGTCATGTAAAAGATGTTGTGGACCATGCGGCGGGGCTGGCGCATGGCATTTTTCATCGAATCCGCCTGCTATTTATATTTGCCAAGATCAAAATTTTGACTTAAAAAAAATGGTTAATTATCTTTTACACGAATTAACCCATGAACTACAACGAGTACGTGATACTCCACAACAAGGTTGTGTAAACGCTCTCAAAAAGGAAGTAGAGGCGTATGCTTCTAATGTAGAAATTTCATTTGCCGACGCCTATAGAGACGCTACATGGAGCTCGTGCTATATTAAAGCTTGTACTAAAAATGACATTATTTCAAACGTCAATACACTATACCAATTTTGGCAAAATCTACCACGTTGAAATATAACATACCTAACTCTTTGTCGAATCCGTTTATTTTATGTTGTTTATATTCTATTACATGCGTTTGTTGCTAAATGTTTCAACAACCAACTATTTTTTATATGTTTTTATATGTATTTGAAAATTTGTTGATAAATATTATCACCAAAAAATATACCGTGAATATTACTTCTCGGCTTGTCTTAACGATTATTATGGCGATCTTGGTTTTTAGCGGATGCGATAAAAAACAGGTTGTAAACAATAGTAATTCTAATTCTAATCAAAATTATAGCATATTGTTACATGACGATCAGTTATGCATATCAGGTCAATTAAAAAGTAACATATTATCAATAATTGCAACCAACAAAGGTAATTCAAATATTATTGTTGATAAAGATTTTATTTTTTTTGTGAAGTTGACGGCATACGATGACAAAGGGCAAATTATACGTTTTAATCATAATAACAACGTTACATTCGATCAAAAAAATTCCCGAACATTTGTTTTATCGCCCAACAAAAAAATAGAAAGGGTAATAGATTTTAACAAGAGTTTTGTTACTTTATCATCGGCAGAAGGTACTACTTTAACTAAAGAAAATGTACAACCAATAATTATAGTATTTGAAGAATCTTTAGTATTACCCGCCGATATAATTATAAGTAAAATTAAATTAGAATATTGTAATGAATATGAGAAATGGATGGTTCCATTTTATTTAGGGGTAGCGCCTGATTCTATTAAATATTATACTAAACCGAGTTCAATTTTAATTTATCAATCGGCCCCCAAAATATGATCATCAAATCACAGCGTCTTAACAATATTGTAAAAAAAATTGTGTGTTATTTTCGCTTGTACTTGATCAATAGGGCATCTCTAAAAATTCATTTGTCCAGGTAGGCGGCTAAAAAAATTAAACGCTGTGCCGAAACGCCGCATTACGGTTTACGTCATCAATAAATTTTAATATTTCACACGTCTAAAATATACATATTTTAGGCTTTATGAATTATTAAAATTTATTGGTATCATAAACTCCATTGCGACGTTTCGGCGAAACATCGCCTACCTTTTTGCAAAAAATGAATTTTTAGAGACGCTCCAACTATTGGGGGTTGAATCTGACCGTCTGCGTAACATAAGTGAATAAATTTTACCTATTGACAATATTGCAGAATCAATGTTAAACTTTCGCCCTTTCAATTTTTGATTTTGCAAGTATAAATAATTTTTTCGAGATACCCCTATTGACGGTATTTTAGAATTTTAAACTGTTCATACTTGAGTTTGCGTTTACCTTCGCCTGCCTAGCTTTCGGACGGCAGGCTTTTACGCTTTTAAATCACTGAATTTCAAGTACGAGCTGTATATTAAACTCCGCTCTTTCAATTCTTTTGACTTTGTAAATGAATGTTAGGATCAAAAAAATTGAGTGTTGAGAATATTGTGATTTATTAACGGTTCAAAAGACATTTAAACGGACAATTGATATGCGAAATTTTATTTTAGTTACGTTTTTTAATTTTGTTTTGCTAATTACTTTTTCGCAACAAATATTATTTGCGGCGGATTGTCCGCCGAATTGTTCTCATCAACTTACGAATGTTACGCTTTCTGTTACGCCTACATTGATGGAAGTGAAAGATAACGGCGATCAAGTTTATTGTCTTGCGGTTAGTGGAAGTTGCGATGCGCCGCCTGAACATGCCGAAATGCTCGA
>JAISLW010000278.1 GCA_031277105.1 Planctomycetaceae bacterium
TAAAATTGCTTAAAGTCAATGATTTAGTAACAATATTAAACGGGCTAGCGCTGCCAAGCGATTCGCTGTCAGGACGAATTTGCGCCTTGTAATCGCGTATATTACGCATACCAACTAAAACAATAGAATGTACAAACGCACGATTAGAACGATTATTATAACCGTCGCGCAATTGACGTAAAAATGTAATAAGCGTGCCATTGCTTAAACAATCTGCCTCGTCAAATAATATCACAAGAGGCTTATCCAATGTCATACAAAAACGCGAAAGAGATAAACGCAAAACGCCGGTAAAATTATCATAATCAGCGTCTTTAGCGAACTCAAAACTATGTGGAATATTAAATTCAAGCATCTCTTTCAGCATTTTCACTATTGCCGGTATGCCTTCTTTGGGATCAATAATATTTTGTACGCTTTCCAATGAACAATAAAGAGCGTAATATTTACCTTCGGTATTGAGCCGTCGCGCCAAATCTTGAATATATGTTGTTTTCCCGCTTTGGCGGGCGGCGTGAATGACAAAATATTGTTCTGCGTCGATCAATTTCTCAACGCCTTGCAAACGGCTCGCAGCGGCAATCATGTAATGTTGTTTATTATTACACGGCCCGGCTATATTAAATCGTCTCATCTTAAATTATTTTTTGGTTGTGAGATTTTTTTTTGCGACTGACATCATAAGTTTTATTCTGTTTAATTGGTTTACTTCTGTTGTGCCGGCGTCGTAGTCTATAGTTGTAATATTTGCGATTGGGTATCTTGATCTTAGTTCTTTGAATACGCCTTTACCCGTGATGTGGTTTGGCAAGCATCCGAAGGGTTGAACGCACACGATATTTGGGCATCCGTCTTCAATTAGTTCTACCATTTCCGCCGTCAATAACCAACCTTCGCCCGTTTGATTACACGTAGAAATAACTTTGCGGGCTTTTTCAATTAACGTGTAGAAATTTTTTGGCGGTTCAAATCTTTTGCTGTTTCGCATTGCGTAACGTATTTTGTTTCTATATTTCTCAATTATCCATATCGCTAACTTACTTTTCAATCCGGCAAAAAAAGATACGTCCGCATACGGTTTTTTGTGCAAGTCCGAACTTAAACAATACAACGTGAAATCCAATATCCCCGGCACAACCGCTTCGCCGCCTTCTTGCTCAATAGTTTTAACAAGATCGCGATTCGCATCCGGATGATACTTTACCAAAATCTCGCCAACAACGCCAACCTTAGGACGCAATACAGTTTCGTTCAACTCCAATAACTCAAAATCCGAAACTATTTCAAACATACATTTTGAAATACTATGCTTCTTGTCATGCAAAATTATTTCACGCAACTTGCTCACCCAAGACGACAACAATCCGTCCGTCGAACCTGAAATAACCTCGTAAGGACGACAACGATTCGATAACAAAAGCAAAAGATCGCCGTATAAAACAGTAATCAATAACTTGCGGACAAACGCAATATCAACGTCGAATTGACCCGCAAGCGTTCTGCCGCCGGATTTCGCAACATTGACGTTAAACGGTAAAACCTTGACGCTGCCAAAACCCGACCGCCGCAATGCCAACTCCAACAACGCACGATAATTCGTTGAACGACAACCGCCGCACGTCTGCGAAATCAAAACGCCCGTCCGGTTCAAATCATACTTGCCGGATTTCAACGCCTGAATCAATTGACCGCAAACTACTATCGCAGGATAACAAGCATCATTGTTCACATAACGCAATCCGTCCTCAATCGCCCCGCGATCAACCTCCGATAACACTACCACATTATGACCACGCCACGCAAAAGTTACGTCAAAAAGCGCAAAATGAATCGGAGACATCTGAGGACACAATAACGTATAATCTCTCATAATCATAAAATTAGATATAACCTTTCACAATATAGGAAATTTCTAAACTGTTCGCACTTGAGTTTGCGTTTACCTTCGCCTGCCTAGCTATCGGACGGCAGGCTTTTACGCTTTTTAATCGCTGAATTTCAAGTACGAGCAGTATAACAACCGTTTTTTTATTTAAGCGCCGAGAACACAGAGAAGAAAATTTTCTAAAATTATTTTAAATCAAATGTCAATTATGATATTAAATAACGTTTCGATTCCAATTAAAAATTTCCTCTGTATTCTCTGTGGTTAATAAAAATAAATATGAATTGGTTATTTTATTAGTATTTTTGTATTTGATAATTTTTTTGTGGATATTAAAAAGGGTTTTTGGTATCCGCAAGCGTTTTTGTTGGTATTTTGGTATCCGCAAATTGATTTGTTGATATTTGGAACTGTTCTTACTTTAATTTGTGTTTATCGTCGTCTGATAGTTAGGCAGGCGAATGTAAACGCAAACTCAATCGCGAAATCGTTTAAAAAATCTCACGTCCTTCTGTAATATTCAGTAAACGGGGAAAAATAATATTAGCCGAAATTCTACCTCTTGCAGGTTCTATTTCGTGGAGAACGCCTTCATTTTTTAGTTGTAAAAGTAATTTTTTTGTTGTACTCGGTTTAATTCCTGTTTTTTTGGCGAACTCTGCGTTACGAAAAATGGGTTGTGAAAAAAGTGCGTCAATAATTTGAATTACGTATTGTGAATGAGTGATTTTTTGTATGGTCGATTTCATCTCATCGTAGAGAGCCAAAATGTTTTTTACTTTACTACAGTTATCTTTTGCCGCAACACTAACCGCTCTGAAAAAAAAATCAATCCAGCCGTTCCAATCTTTTGGACTAGAAGAAATATTGCGGAGACATGCGTAGTACGTATCTCTATTTTTTTCCAAAAAATCGCTAATATAAAATATTGGTTTGGAAAGTTTCTTTTTCTGATAAAGAAAAAGCGGAATGAGAAGTCGACCAATACGTCCGTTGCCGTCGTTGAAAGGGTGAATCAATTCAAATTGAGCGTGAACTACTGCGGTTTGTAGTAAAATTTCAATATCGTCTGATGCAAGATACCGTTCAAATGCTTCGAGATCGCTAATCAAACGAATCGGATCTGGCGGGATAAATGTTGCGTGGTTAATATCGGTATCAATCTGCCCGATGTAATTTTGCGTTTGGCGAAATTGTTCGGGCGACTTATCAGCGCCGCGCACGCTATCCATGAGCATTTGATGTAATTCGCGAATAAAGCGAAGTGAAACCGGTTCGGCGGCAAGTTGTTGTTGGGAATAATGAATAGCTTTCCGGTAATTGATTATTTCTTGGACGTCTTGTTCGAGCGCCGGCGTTTTTGACGCCCCTGCTTCAAATTCAAGTACGTCGTTAAGTGTTGCTTGTGTGCCTTCAATACGCGAAGAGAGAACAACCTCATTGGTAGTCAAAGGCGTAAGTAACAATTCGCTGTTCGGAATACCTTGTAGCAAACCGTCAAATCGCGCCAATTCCGCATTAGCATCTGCGGCAAGTTTAAAAAGACGACGATAATCAATGTCCTCCAATGGTAAAGCATCTGGAATATAAGGTCGCATTGCAATTCTCTTTTCGTAATTTGTAACCGTTCACGAAAATTTAAACGCCATGTTTTCAGTGATAGGGTGTAGGCGATAGATTTATTGTAACAATAATTGTAACAATAAATGGGCGTCTCTAAAAATTCATTTGTCCAGGTAGGCGGCGTTTCGCCGAAACGCCGCATTACGCATAAAATAATTATTAAATTTTAATACTTCTCCAATTACAATAAACATACTTTAAACTTTGTGAAATATTAAAATTTATTGGTATCATAAACTCTACTGCGGCTCAAAAAATAAACACAGCGCCGAAACGCCGCTTACTTTTTTATAAAAAAATGAGTTTTTAGAGACTTCCTAATGTTTATTTGTGTAAGTTAAATCGAGTTACACGACTGGGATTTCGTAACCTTTTCGTCTTTCGCGGGCGATGAAGTTTTGGGATTGTTCGTCTGATGTTTTTTCTGTTTTTGGGTCCCATTTAATTTCTCGGTTTAATCTTGCCGTAATAGCCGCCAGATGGCAAACGTTCATTGCCTGAACATGCGTAAACGCATCTGAAATTGGCAAGCCGCCGGTTTTGATGCAAGTGATAAAGTTTTGTTTATGTTCTTCTGGTTTTTGTCCGTTGTATGCTTTTACAATATCGTCGTCGTTTATGTATTTGGTTAAATCGCCTTTTAGTTCTTCGATAGGTTTTCCGTTTAGGTGTCCGCGGCTGACGTGTATTCGTCCTTTTTCGCCGGTGAATAAGATACCGTTTCCTACTTGGCTGTGGCTAACGATGTTCATAACTATTCCGTTTTCAAAATTGCATTCGATGTCGAATTTTGTTGCGGTGTTGTATTGGTTATTTATGGTTGGGTAGCCGTTTTTTAGTGGGACGGGGTGTTCGACGGCGATAGGTTTGAAGTTAATTGGTCCTTGACCGGGTCCGTTTTGGTTTATTGCCCACAATGCTATATCGATATGATGGGCGCCCCAGTCGGTAAATTTACCGCCTGAATATTCATACCACCACCTAAATTCATAATGTGTGCGGCTATTTCTTGGCCAAAAATTCTTACGTTCTTGTGTTTTGTTTTCGGTTGCGATGTAATCGACTAGCGGCGCTTGACCGAGCCATTTTTCAAAATCCAATGTTTCCGGCGTTGCCGCTTTTGGGATAGGCGTGCAAGAAGGCGAACCGTCAATATGGCACAATATGCTTTTAATTTTACCCAGCAAGCCTTTTTGAACTAATATAACGGCGTGTAGAAATCGTTTTATGTCTGTTCGTTGTTGTGTGCCGACTTGGAATGCGAGGTTATATTTTTTGCAAGCGGCGCGTATTAGTTGACCTTCTTCGATTGTTAGGGTGAGAGGTTTTTGGCAAAAGACATGTTTTCCGGCTTGTAAGGCTTCAACGGCTATTTTGACGTGCCAGTGATCGGGCGTTGCGATATAAACGGCGTCAATATCTTTGCAATCAAGTATTTTCCTGTAATCTTTAATCATTGCCGGTTGTATAATTTTATCGCCTCTGATTGAGCCGATTTTTTCATGCGGAGCGAGCGCCTCTTCCATGTGGGACGTGTCAACGTCGGATACCGCAACTACATCGGCTATACGCGAATATCCCGAAGCATTAGGTCGCGCTATACTACCTACGCCAATAAAGCCCATACGAATACGGTCGCTTATTGCTTCGGCGCGAACTGGTTGTTCGCTAGAAAAAATATACGGCGAAATTGTCGTAACTGTTGCCGTTGTTGCGGCGGTATGTTTGATAAAGTTACGGCGTGTTGTTTTATTTTGATTTTTCATTTCAATTATTTTTGGTTAATTGGTTAATTGGTTAAAAATTTTGTAATCGGTCACGGAAAATTAAGCAAAAGATTTTAGGAGATAGGGTGTAGGCGGTAGGGGATAGTTTTTAAAATTAGATGATTTAGAGAAAGAGATTTTTATTATAAAAAAATTGTCCCACTTATCCCTCATGTTCCACTTGTTCCTCAAAGATTGCCAAAACGTATAAACAAATTTCCGTGATCGGTTACAAAAATTGTAACAAAAAACCAAACCACAACAACCCCCAACAAAACATCGAATATCTGTAAATTATACTTTTGGCGCTTTAAATTTTGGTTTTGAAAAAATACGTAATAATTATTCAGTAGAGTATTTTGTTGATCAAAAATCACGTTCAATCTCGCTCCGCGATGGGCGAAAATTTTATTGACAATTATCGTTACAAAAAATCAAATTAAAAAACGCATTTTAGCGTATATTGCTTGTACTTGAAAATCAGCGATTTATACTGCTCGTACTTGAAATTCAACGATTTAAAAGCGTCAAAGCCTGCCGTCCGAAAGCTAGGCAGGCGAAGGTAAACGCAAACTCAAGTACGAATAGTTTAAAAACGTCCGAATGATAGGCAGGCGGCGATAAATGCAAATTAAAGTACGAACAGTTTAAACCTCTCTTATTGCAATGGGTTTATTTATTGTTACAATTTTTTTCTTGTGATTTGTATTTTGGACTTCGGTTATTGTTATTAACCGCAGAGGACAAAGAGAACGCAGAAGAAATTTTTAATTGGAATCAAAACGTGATTTAATATTATAATTAACTTTTGAATTTAAAATATTTTAAAAAAATTATTCTCTGTGAACTCTGTGTTCTCTGTGGTTAAATAAAAAACTGGTTTTTAAACTATTCGTACTTGAGTTTGCGTTTACCTTCGCCTGCCTAGTTTTCGGACGGCAGGCTTTGACGCTTTTAAATCGCTGAATTTCAAGTACGAGCAGTATAGAAGTTACCTATTGATTATTTGTAACAGTTTTCGGAAATCTGTTTAGCCAATGCCGAATCGGTCGATTTTGAGGGATACTAGAGACGGGGGATATTTTTTGTTACAAAAATTATTCGTCTTGTTCCTAGCGTTATTCATGTTCCTTTTGACCATCAAAAATCCAATGACGTTATTTGATGATGAGCGATATGTTTGGCGAGAGACGTATTTTGTGTTATTTGAACCTAAGATGCGTCCGCAATTTGTTGAAGTGCGTAAAAATTTTGATACGCGCGCAGGTTGTTTTTCTATACTTGATAAAAAAATATTCGACGACGATTCGATGGAATCTATCACAATCGCATCATACGAAGATCACGCCGCAATTGAGATTATTTACACGGAAGGCGAAACTGTTCTGAAAGAAAATCAAGCGCTGTTCAACACGATTAGCAAAGATTGTCCGCCAAAAGAAAGAGATTTATTACGCAAAGCAAAAAATTTTACGGCGCGTTATAACATATTGCATTTTGAACAAGTCGCAGGAACGGCAGAATTCAAAACAATAAAAAAACCAGAACTAAAATTCGCTTCGCCGCTAGACCGCGCCGTCGAAAAAGCAACAAACTCAAACCTAAAAAAAATAAATAGAAATAATCATAACAACATCAAACTAATAACGCCCCAAGAAACAACAAATAACCAAAAATTCCACTTCGATCCAAACTCCTACGAAAAATGTATATTCGGAACAAAACAATTTGACGCTTCTGATAGCGACGTCGATAATGAACGCATCGATCCAAACACTCTCATCCTAATCCTAGATACGCTCTGTAACATAACGCACGGAATCGCAATCGATCCGGCAAGCGGTATTATTTGTAACGAAAATTTAACGCAATTTTGACAAAAAATAAACTATGGTACAAAACATAAAAATTGTTAACCAAACCAAAATTCCAATCTGGAAAAAAATAAAACTCGTCTTGAACGATCTAATTGCGATCTTGTTAAACGATCCACTAACCCGAATCAAATTTATACCCGCACCAAAAAACTTAAAAAATATCTCAAATAAACCCAAAGACCAACTCGCACGAGCTGGAGAAAAAGAAGCCGAAATATTCTTAATAAATAAAAATTACAACATACTACAAAAAAATATACGCTTCCAAAACGGTGAAATCGATATTATCGCAAAAGATAAAAATACACTCGTTTTTGTCGAAGTAAAAACAAGACGCTCAATAATCTTCGGCAAACCATACGAAGCCGTAACAAAACAAAAACAAAAAAGATTACACAAACTCGCAAACCAATTCATAAAATCGTTAATGTTAAAAAAAATAAATTACAGAATCGACGTTGTTTCCATCGTATGGAAAGAAAATACAGCGCCAGAAATTACGCATATTAAAAACATATAAAATCATAACCGTCCAAGAAAATTTAAACAATATATTTTTAGGGAATAGTTTTTTAGAAATTTAGAAAACAGTTTTTTGTAACAAAAAATAGAACAGGATCGCAGGCGAGACGCCCGCGATCCTTCAATCCGTCCCTAAAAAATCTTTCTAATCTGCGTAATCTGCGGATCGCTTTTAAAAAGATCCACAGATTACACAGATTAAAAAGATTATTTTAAA
>JAISLW010000312.1 GCA_031277105.1 Planctomycetaceae bacterium
TCAGTACCATCTATTGTCTGCCACTCTACTGAGAATGAATCATTTATTATCGTAACGGAAATTGTATCAATCATACATACGCAACCGCCCATCTCGCCGCCTGAAGAAACACAACCAACTGATATTGTTAAATTCTCCGTACTAGGTTCAAGAAATTGATTATCTATTATCTTAAATGTAAGCGTTACTGATGTAGCGCCGACAGGAATAGAATAGAAAAAAACAGTATTGTTCGACCAACTCGTCGTATCATTACTGATCAAATTATTACCATCGTAAATCGCAAAATCATCTTTCGACGCTGTCCCGCCAAATATCAATTGGAAATCACCGTCAGAACAAATATTGTCCATCAACAACGACTCGTTATTTATCGTTACGTTAAATGTATCTTGAGTCGCCTCTGAAAATGTAGGAACTAAACCATTGGTCGCCGTAGGTCCAGATAAACTAAATATATTACATTCGCCTTTACCGGATGACATTGTATTCTCTTGATTTTGATCAAACTCATCGTATGTATTCGATTCAGAATAACCTGATACCGAACCCGATTCGTAATAATCGTTAGAATAAAATGTCTCGTTGTAGTCAAACGTATTGTCATAAAAATTATCATCCAAACCGACCGCCGACAATAACTCCCGACCCTCAAGTACCTCAAAACCAAGTTTACGACACTTCACACAACGAACATTACGTCTCGGATTGTCGTTGACTTGACCGAAAACATTTATAATTTTTTTAATAATATTTTTTAACATCGTTTTTATTTTTAATATTATTTATTTTTGAATGACTGTATTGTTTCGTAGAGTTTTTTGGAATTGGGTAAATTTTCGTTTTTGTGGAAATAATTATTTACCATTACGGTTCGTTGTATCGGGTTCATTTTGTCAAGCCAACTCTTTAACTCGTCAAGAACCTTTTCGTCTCCGGTTGTGCAATATTGTAAACAAACTCTAGTCCAACGAATCTCGTCCCGCAACGTACTCGCCCCAAAACTCTCCTCAAGCTTTTTCCAACCTTGCCAATCACTCGGTAAGTTAGGATAACCAGGATAACGATTGCCAATGCGAACAAACTGAAATAACGAGTAGTTTAAATGCTGTGGATATTGGAAATTGTTCATTACCTTCACACTAGATTTTTCATTTCCTGTACGAACAGGAAAAGCTTTTGCATTGTACGTTTCTTTGTACCAATTTTCTATCAAATCCATTTCTTTTTTCGGGCGAGGTTTAATTACCAAATTGTTGTATAAAATTTGTTCTGATGTTTCATGCCCTTTGTTAAGCCACACTTTTATCTTGATCGTTTCATTGCTTTGTGAATTTTTTTTTATAAATTGGTTCCATCGTAAGCTGTGTAAGTCCTCAATTGCCGGAATGGAAAATGATTGAACAATATAAAAATGACTTGTGTTAGGATAAACCGGCTTGGGCTGTAGATATTTTTCATGTTCTTCCAAAATAAGCGATTCAAAAAATATCCGATATTTTTGATGGTCTCCCAAAAACAGCTCAACTGTAGTTGAATAATCGGGACAAGTATCAACCATATCTATTTCTTCAGGACAATAAATCACTTTTTTTTCATTATTGTGATAACGTACAATTAAATACACGGTATCGCCAACATGCACTTTTTTAGGAAACACTTGTAATTCCACCGCATTCTCATTGCTAATTACCTGTTGACAACAAAATATAAACGTTAGAAAAAAAATTATTTTTCTGATCATAATTCTCCTTTATTGACTACGTGCTTTAGAAAACGATTGAATTTCCTTTATATCAGTAGTTAATAGTTTGTTATAATTGTAATTACGAGCAATATCCGTATATTTCAACAGTTCATTGTTAACTTGTTCCAATCGATAAATGGTACTCCGAACCCCCATTTCAGCCTCTATTGCAGAAGTATTAGTATTATTGGGTATAATCGCAACGCCATTCACATCAGTAATTTGACCATTTGTATCATACGTAACTTTATGTTCGGTACCATTAGTAAGAACATGGCAAAGTTCATGTAATACCGTTCTCCGCATAACCTCATTAACTGTCAAGTTTGTACCATACCGAGTATTCCACGTATCAACAGCGCTGACTATTGTTGTATATCGTATCAAGACAATAGCGTCTGGCGCTTGTGGCGAGGTCATAAATGAACCTGTTGACTTCCTATAACTTGTTGATGTAATAACACGAGTCGCCCAATAATCTGCTGTATTGGCGCCTATGTCGCGTCCACTATTTTGAGTTGGATTTCCTCCCATCAATGTCAGAGCGTCTTCGTCTGAAATACTATTACCTATATTGGGAGCATTGGTATTATTAGCAGTAAATTCTTTTACAGCAATACATGCTTTTGCTAATTCACTTTTAACAAATCCGTTAATCGGCGCTTTAAAATCACCAGCTGGCATCCCTGTCCAAGTAGCAACATCAAGTTCTACATTCAATGTTCTCCACACTGTCAAAAGTTCCGTTTGTGCGTAATTGTGAGTTTCTTTGTAACGTGTATCTTTTGTTGTTCCCAAAGCGGCAGTATTATTAATTTTTGTTTGATCTGTATCAACAACGACAATAAAATTATCGCCCACGTGCGCTGATGTGATAAATATTGTATTGGCAGGAACTGTTTCGGGGACATTATTATAACCGGCTGGATAAACTACTACCGTTAAAGCCTTGTTAGTTGCTCCAGCGGCAATTGTTATTGAGCCGGTTGTTATTGATGATGTAGCGTAATTGTCGCCGCCTGCCCATGAACTAGCGTTATTATCATTATTTCCTAAACCAATAAAATTATCAGGATCGAAAATCTTGAAATAAAGAGTCGTGTTAGTTGTTACCGCTACTTCTAATTTAAATACTAATTCAAATTGATTTTCAATAACGCCATTAGGTGTTGATTTTTCGGGGAAAACGCGTTGACCTGAACTATTGGGATCGGCAGACAACGCGGCTTTATTATCATTAGTTCCTGATATTGTTTGCCATTTCACGTTACACGAATCATTTATTATCGTAACGGAAATTGTATCAGTGCAACATTCGCAATAATCTATTATGTTGTCTAATGGCACATTAACGGCTGATATTGTTAAACTCTCTGTATCAGATTCAATAAATTGATTATCTACTATCTTAAATGTCAAGGTTATTGCCGTAGAACCTGAAGGAATTGTGTACAGAAAAGTTGTATTGCCATAAAGCCAACTCTCTGCATTATCACTGATCAAATTATTACCTTCGTAAATCATAAAATCATTTTTAGACGCAGTCCCGCCAAATAACAATAAAAAATCAACCGCTTCATCCGTATCAATATCAAAAGGAGAACCTATACGACTTATCGTTACATTAAATGTATCTTGCGTCGCTTCTGCAAAAGTAGGCGTTAAACCGTTGATTGCAGTAGGACCAAATAAACTAACCGTACAACATTCGTCTTTGCCGTCGAACATTGTATTCTCGTAATTCTGATCAAACTCGTCGTATGTATTCGATTCAGAATAACCTGATACCGAACCCGATTCATAATAATCGTTAGAATAAAATGTTTCGTCCTCAAATGTATTGTCATAAAAGTTATCATCCAAACTACCAGCCGACAATAACTCTCGACCCTCAAGTACCTCAAAACCAAGTTTACGACGCATCACACGACGAACATTACGTTGTGGATTGTCGTTGACTTGACCGAAAACATTCATCATTTTTTTAATAATATTTTTTAACATCGTTTTTTAATTTTTTTAATATTTATAGAAACTTCTAATAAACATTTTTTTATTAATCGTAGAGATCACAGATTTCGCAGAGACGTAATTTTTTTATTTTAGTGAGATTTTGATCTCAATAAAAAACCTCTCTGCGATCTCTGTGTTCTCTACGATTTAAAAACGCACTAAAATAAACCGCCGTTTTAATCTAGTGGTTAGTGGTTACAGATAATATTTACTTCAATTCTTTTCCGCAATGTAACATTTCTGCGCCGAAAAATGGATTTAATAATTCAGGATTATCTTTTTGAATCCAGCGTCCTACGCTTAAAATAGGCGACATTGGGCATTGGAAAACTTTTGCTTGGCGGCTTTTTGCAGGTAGGGCAATGACAAAATTAGCGACAGTATTACTGAACGGTTCAAATGTTCGGCGTGCCGATTTAATATCTTTGCCTGTTGACAATCTTTCCGCTAACGGCGTCAACGCCGCACGAACTGCTCCGGTTGTCTGCTTGACCGATGCAATTACCACAGGCAAATGTTTTTGATACGACACAAAATCATCTTTCGCAAGAGCATCAGCCGCATCTGAAATAGATTTAACTAACGCCTCCGGTAACAATATTGACTCTAACTCAATATACGCCGCAAATTCAGACTTGCTCAAAACGCCGTTTTTATCAACATCAATCTTGTTAAACACATTATCAGTCTCTTGTGAAAATACAAACGACTGAATTGTTACAAGACAAATCAAAATACAAATAATTTTTTTCATTTTTTATAATATGTATCGTACTTAAATTTCGGCGTTACACAAACTGAAAAGTTTGCCCGCCAATAGTTAGCTTGGCGATGGTTATCCGACAATTAGAGTATGAACAGTTAAAGGTTAATGGACAAATACACAAATGAGTATCGCTAAAATTTCATTTTTTTAGAGATACCTTTTACTTAATCTGCGTAATCTGCGGATCGTTTTTAAAAGCGATCCACAGACTAAACACAGATTATGTATTATTTTTTAATTTTACGGAATCCGCTTGTATTTATCGTTACAATAAAGATTCAAATTACATCAACTCACAACTTATTGCTTATTGTTTGATTCAGTTTCTCCGGCATTTTCGGCTTTTGATTCTTTATCAATTTTAACTTCGTTTTGAGTTGTCGGCGTAACTTTGATTTCCGTTTTGGTCTCTTTGGGAGATTCAACCTTTACGGTTTCAGCATTTTTACCTTCACTGCAACAACTACTTTTTTCGTTGTTTTTAGCGCTGGTATCTTTCGCCTTATCTTTTCCTCCGCAGCAACCGCCGCTTTTCGGCTCGCCTTCTTTGGAAAATTTTACCTTTACGGTTTCAGCGTTTTTGCCTTCGCTGCAACAACTACTTTTTTCGTTGTTTTTAGCAACAGCGTCTTTCGCCTTATCTTTTCCTCCGCAACAACCGCCTTTTGGCGTTTCGGTAGCGGAGTTATTGTCGGCGTACTTTACCTGTTGAATTTTGGTAAAGTAATTCGCAAACTCTTCTTTGCTCAAAGCGCCGTCGCCGTTTTGGTCGGCGCTAGCAAAGCGGGCGTTGACTTCAACAGTCGGCATTGCAGCGCTGTTCGTACTTGCAACTTGGGCATAAATAACAGCGCCAATTACAAAGCACCCCAACGCACACAAGCCAATTACAATCTTTCTACTTTTCATTTATTTAACTCCAGTTAAATGGTTAAATTTGTCGCGGCGACTCTTACAACAAAGCCAAAAAACCGCAAACAAACAAAAAACAAACTTCAAACAACTCTTCGACAGAACATTCTGTCAAACGATTACATTCGGGAATTTTTAAATTTTTCACACTTGAATTTACGTTTACCGCCGCCTGCCTAGCTATCGCGTGACAGGTTTTGACGCTTTTACATCAATGAATTTAAAATACAATACGTATTATTATACTTCACAACGTCTAAAAAAATGTCTCTATATTAGGCGTTGTGAATTATTAAAATATATTGGTATCATAAACTCTATTGCGGCTCAAAAAATAAACACAGCGGCGAAACGCCGCCTACCTGAACAAATGAATTTTTAGAAACTCTCTGCTGAATAATCACACGTTATTATCTTACGTATTCTTCTCCGGATTCAAGAGTATAAGAGAATTCATTTTTTTTTCCGGCTTTGATTTCGATTATTTCTTTTGATTTTCCTATTCCGTATTTTAACGGTATTAACGAGCGATTAGGTAAAGATGCAGGATTCTCCTCATCATAATCGGGATTATCTACAACCTTTGTGAATGAGACAAAATATTTGCCTTCGGGTACGCCTTTGAATCCATAACTTGAACTTGGCGTCGCAACGCCTTTTTTATTTGTTATTCCGCTTGGTCGCCATTTTGATTCAGGCGATTCGACAGGTACCAATGAAACAATAACGCCTTCAATAGGTTTTTCTCCGAAAGTTACTGTAACATAACATGTCAAAAGTTTAGGCATATCTTTAGGACGTTCTAACGCCGGTCTTCTATTGCATGAAAGACAAACTATAAACACTAACAAAAAAACAATTGCTTTTATAATTACAAATTTTATTTTATTATTTTTTATAACATTTATTACTGCGGCAGATTTAATATTTGTACTCATGTTAAACTCTCCTATGTAACTCGTTTTTTATTGTAAAGGTAAATCGGATCCGTTGTCATTTCGCGATCCCATACGATGCCAAATTTGTGAATTTATTGAATTATTAACAAATATTACTGACCCATCGCAATTAGACGCATTTACTCCGCTAGTGTGAAAACTACGAGCGGCAAAAAAACCAATACCGATACTATTACACCAATCAGGATAAGGCGAATTCGGTTGATGAAACGTACAAAATCCAGTTGCAATCGCATCGCCGACAATCCACGCAAAACCACGTAAACCATAATAACTTGATACATTACCAGACGACTGAACGAAAGTCTGAAAATCCCACGTATCTGTTGCAAAAATCCCATTAAGACCAGGTTTTGTTGATGCTCTCCAAGAAGTAGCGCTTCCTTCCAAAGTATCTGCATCAGCCATGTATGGCGTTTTCTTCGCCGCAGTACGAATCCAAGGCGTTCTAGTATCTGGCGGATTAGAATTGCTCACCGTGCCATCGCCAATAATTGATTCGCTAAAATAAATAGTATTACTTGTACCGTCTGTTATTGAATCGAATGTATTTTGCTGTATCGATCTCGATACCATGCCGTCAGTAACGCCGGTATGATCGTAATTGTATCCCATGCCGGAACCATAACACGCCATGTAATTTCCTACTGCCGGAGGAGCGCCGTCAACGCCGTCAACTGGAAGATCCTTTGGATAAGACGACGACGGCGTGTCAGTCGGACAACGAAATACCGCAATAGTTTTATCGTGAACGTACGTTTCTTTTTTATATTTATAATCGTTTTCGTACAAACCGCCATCGCAATAAACGTAATATTCGCCCCAATCTTTCCAAACTTTTGACGTGCCTGTACTGGTAAATTGAGATTTTTTTAGAGGAATATACATTGATTCTAATTCAATGTACGGCAAAAGCGCCGCTTGAACTGAAATACCGTGTACAGTTTTCGGACCGCTTCGGCGCGGATTACCTGTCCAACGCGGGAATATATTATTCGCATCGTAAAAAACGTGTAATCCGAGAGAGAGTTGTTTCATGTTATTCGAACATTTCATTCTTCTTGCCGCTTCACGCGCCGCTTGGACAGCAGGCAACAACAAGCCAATCAATACGCCGATGATTGCTATCGTAACCAAAAGTTCGACAAGCGTAAAACCCAAAAAACGGAATTGGAAGTTACGTATTACGCCCCCCCCCCCCCCATTTTAACATGTTGTCTTGACGTATTTTACCTAAATTAACTTTACTCATTTTTTTACCTTTCTTGTAAAAAGATTGTTTTAACGAACCGCATTTTAAATTTTTGTAATTGCGTCTGTCTCTTAAAAAACAAATTTTTAAGTTATCACGTTTCCAAAATTTTAATTACGATCCGCATTAAATTTTGCATTTAAATTTACTCAAATTTGCGACGGTTTACTTAAACAGAAAACCAACGACGCAATTGAACCAATAAATTAAAAATGCGTTACTACAATTTTAACGACCATCACGTTGACAGCCGTTTGAAACAAATGTAACTACTCAGTAATCATATTTATCCAATGTAATTTTTTCATTACCTATTTTTTAATGTAATACGGGTATTTGTTGAATACTCGTTTATTGTTGTTTTCACGTTATGCAAAAACAAAAGCAATAACAATGCCGAACAGATAAAAGGAAAATTTTATTGCGTAAGTATTTTATTATTCAGCAAGTTAAAAACAATAAAAAATTTTCAATCTCGCCGCTATAATAAAATAAATTTACTCAAAAATTACATTCATGTCTTCAAAAAAACCGCTTTGACATTTCAGTAATTTAATTTAAATATTCACACTTAAATTTGGTACCGTCAGTCTCTCTGGACTAAAATTACACAATAATTTGATACAAAAAATAAATATAATACTGAATAGTTACAAACTAATTTTATCCCCAAGCAGAATTGACTAGACCGGAAATCAATCCTGTTTATGTTTCAGAATTATTAAACTGTTAGCGTTTTAATTTGCGTTTACTTTCGTCTGGGTAGATTTTGGAGGTCTGACTTTGACGTTTTTAAATCGATGCATTTCAAATACGAACAATATAAATTCCAAAATATGTTTGGTTCGTTAATTTGACTAGACAACTTCAATTTCATAGTTAAATACAACGTCGAAAAATCACAATTCACAATGCATCTCCCCAAACGACGGTTTGAATAACCAAAATTGTTTTGCTAAACAAACAACGCAGTAATTAAACCACATTTTCAAATTACCACAACAGGGGGGTAGAACAACAAACTGATATTTTATACTAAATCAATAGAATTATTTTTATAAATTATCAATATCAATAGAGTTAAAAATTATAAAAAATTTATAGCCGTTCACGGAGATACGTTTAGTAAAATACATATCGGCAATTTTTTTGAGAGACAAGCGAGAGATATGAGACAAATGTTACCATTTTTTGTAACGAAAAATTGAACAGGATCGCAGGCGTCTCGCCTGCGATCCTGAAATGCAGGCGAGACGCCTGCGATCCTTCAATCCGTCCCTAAAAAATCTTTCTAATCTGCATAATCTGTGGACAAAAAAAATCGATCCACAGATTACACAGATTAAAAAGATTATTTTAAATTTGAAATAAAAATCCTCAATTCCGAATTCCGAATTCCGAATTTCTTCAGGGGGGCTTGTGTGAAATTTTAGATGTGTTAAATTACTGCCCTTTGTTGCAAAATGAATCAGAGGTTTGTATCGTTTTGCAATTTTACAATCTTTTTGATGAGCCAAAAATTAGTTGAGATTGATGGTTGTAAAAAATGATTGTGATTTTAATTGCTGGTTATTTTTTTGGTTAA
>JAISLW010000247.1 GCA_031277105.1 Planctomycetaceae bacterium
CAAAGGGCAGTAATTTAACACATATAAAAATTCCCACAAGCCCCCCTGAAGAAATTCGGAATTCGGAATTCGGAATTAAGGATTTTGATTTCAAATTTAAAATAATCTTTTTAATCTGTGTAATCTGTGGATCTTTTTAAAAGCGATCCACAGATTACGCAGATTAGAAATATTTTTTAGGGATGGATTGAAGGAATGCAGGCGAGACATCCGCGATCCTGGGATGCAGGCGTTTCGCCTGCGAACCTGACTGAAGGAACCCCAGCGGGACAATTTTCGTAACAATAAATATTTGTCCCACTAGAGACACAATGTTAGTAGAAAAAAAATGATACGAATTTTTAGCGTCCCGTTAAAAACGCAATAAAAGTTAAGGTTGTTTACATGTTGTCCTTAACGGGACAGATAGGACAAATATTATTGTTACAATAAATATTTGTCCTATCCCCGATCCCCTAAACTCTACGCTTCTGAAATCTCGTGAACGATTACAATTTGAAATTAAAAAACTTTAATTTCGTATTAAATTTTTGGTTTAATACATGTCGCCTCCTGGCATTGGCGGAGCTGCTTTTTCTTCTTTAGGTATTTCAGCAACTAGCGCATCACTTGTCAACATTAAAGAAGCAACACTTGCAGCATTCGTCAACGCAGTTCGCGTAACTTTAGTCGGATCAATTACTCCGGCTTTGACAACATCTTCAAATACGTCCGTCAAAGCATTATAACCGAAATTGCCCTTGCCCTCCGCAACTTTTTCACAAACAATACCGCCGTCTTTACCTGCATTTTGTGCAATTTGCGTTAGCGGCGCACGACATGCTCTGACAATTATATTGTAACCAATCAACTCATCCGGCTGAATATCATTCGCCTTAACAGCGCTCGAAGCCCTCAACAACGCTACACCGCCTCCGGGCAAAATACCTTCTTCAACCGCCGCACGCGTTGCATGAAGCGCATCCTCAACTCTCGCCTTCCGCTCCTTCATCTCACTCTCCGTCGCAGCGCCGACAAGTATTTTTGCAACACCGCCCGACAACTTTGCCAGACGCTCTTCCAACTTTTCACGATCATAATCGCTAGTTACCGTAGAAATTTCACGTCGTATCTGCTCAATACGCGATTTTATATTTTCGTTTTTGCCGCCGCCTTCAATTATCGTCGTGTTGTCCTTGTCAATCACGACCCGCTTCGCAGAGCCTAGATCGGTTAACGTAAATGACTCTAACTTGCGACCCAAACTCTCAAAATGAACTTCGCCGCCGGTCAAAATTCCAATATCTTCAAGCAACGCCTTGCGACGGTCGCCATAACCCGGCGCCTTAATCGCCGCAATCTTCATCGCCCCGCGCAAACGGTTCACCACAAGCGTAGCCAACGCCTCGCCATCAACATCCTCCGCAATTATCAACAACGGACGACCCGTGTTGACAACCGCTTCAAGTAACGGAATAATCTCCTTGATGTTAGACAATTTCTTTTCAGTCAACAAAATATAGGCGTTTTCAAGAACAGCCTCCATCTTATTAACGTCCGTAACAAAATAAGGCGAAAGATAACCGCGATCAAATTGCATACCTTCTACCCATTCGACTTCGGTTTTTAGGCTCTTGCCTTCGTCAACCGTGATTACGCCGTCCTTGCCGACTTTATCCATCGCTTCTGCAAGCAGATTACCGATTTCTTGGTCGTTATTAGCGGCGATAGAGCCGACTTGTGCGATTTCGGTTTTGTTGTTTTTAACGTTGACCGACATGCTTTTCAGTTTAGCGATAATATCGTCAACCGCCTTATCCATACCGTTTTTCAAATGCAACGGATTCACTCCGGCAACAACCGCCTTCATGCCTTCGTTAAAAATCGCTTCCGCCATAATTGTCGCGGTTGTAGTTCCGTCGCCGGCTATATCGCTGGTCTTCGACGCTACTTCGCGAACCATTTTAGCGCCCATGTTCTCATACGTATCCTCAAGATCAACCTCTTTCGCAACAGTTACGCCGTCCTTCGTAACAAGCGGCGACCCAAAACTCTTTTGGATAATAACGTTGCGACCACGCGGTCCAAGCGTTACTTTTACTGCTTTCGCAAGTTTAGTTACTCCGCGTCGCAATGCTTCGCGGGCTTCCTGATCAAATGCAATCATTTTTGCCATGATTCAATCTCTCCGTTAATTTTAATTTTTTATCGTTAATATTTGTTACGTTAATTGGACAAAACAGCCCGTCGCATGCCGCCGGATTTATTGTTACAAAAAATCCGAAAGCCAGACAAATTTTGTCAAACCAATTAACACTCATTTTAAACTGTTCTTATTTGAATCTGCGATTTCCGCCGCGTCATTTGCCTACCGGAAGACAATTTTTGACGCTTTATATCATCGCTAAATTTCAAATATGATTCGTATAAACAGGTTCGTATTGAAATTTACGATTAACGCCGTCGGTCGTCCGAAGACAAACTTTAAACTGTTCACACTTGAATTTGCGTTTTACATTCGCCTGCCTTGCCTTCGGGCGGCAGGCTTTGACGCTTTTAAATCGCTGATTTTCAAGTACGAGCAGATACGCATTATCGCAAAACTTCAAACGCAATCCGTATAAATTTCAATTTAACTGAAATTTCAATTTAACCGCTCAAAAAAACCGGTCAATATTTTTTTCCGCGTTTTAATTTAAACTGCTAGCGCTTTAAATTTCGTTTATCATTGTCTGCCTAGTTTTCTGACGGCAAACTTTGACGCTTTTAAATCAATGAATTTCAATTACGTGCGGTATATTTATTGCCGTCCGTTTAATTGGAGGCGAATTTTTTGTTTAAGTTTTCAAATCTTTGAAATTCAAGTGTAATTTTGTCTGTGTATTTTTGATGTTAGGGGATTATTCGATTATTGCCAAGATGTCGCTTTCGCGCATTAGCAACAATTCATCTCCGTCAATTTTTGATTCTTCTCCGGCGTATGAAACGAAGACTACTTTATCTCCCTCCTTGACTTGGAAGGTAGAACGGTTACCGTTATTAAGAATTTTGCCGTCGCCTACGCTTACAACAGTACCGCGTGCCGGTTTATCCTTTGCGGTATCGGGAAGGTATAGTCCGCCTTTGGTTTTTTCGTCTGCCGCCTCCCGACGGATAACTACACGGTCGCCAAGCGGCTGAAGCCTATTACCTTTACAAGAGCAGCCATTTTCACTGCATGAATCTTTTTTTTTCGACATGTTTACCTCAAAATTGTGTTTGACGCTAATTAAACTGATCACACCCGAATTTACATTTGCAATTAAAATCGCAAACGCCAATTGTAAGGCTGGCAAATTTGCACGACCTTATTTATGCAAAAAACCAAGTATGATCCGTTATACCGAACTCACTTTAATCCTTATTAAACTGTTCACACTTGAAATTTGCGTTTAATGTTGTCTGCCTAATTAGCGGATTGTAAACCTTTACGCTTTATATCGCTGAATCTCAAATACGAACAATACAAACACGTTTTCGCAACATTCATGCCAGTTTATTACTGCCATTTTGACAGAATTTTTTAATGATAAAACGCAAGTCATATTAAGTTCATCGCAAAAAATTTCGTAACCGTTCACGGAAATTTAAGCGATAGGTTTTAGTGAGTAGGTGTAGGGAATAGTGGATAGGGAGTAGGGAGTAGTTTTTTTAGAAATTTTAGAGAATAGTTTTTTGTTACAAAAAAATTGTCCCACTTGTCCCTCCAAATTGCCAAAACGTAATTTACTAAAAAAAATTCTATGAACGGTTACATTAAATCAATAATGAATTTTTAGCGACGCCCAATATTCAAATACTGGATTTGCATGTTATACTCTGTTTGTTTTTGAAATTTATTGATGGGCGTCTCTAAAAATTCATTTTTTGCAAAAAGGTAGGCGGTGTTTCGCCGCTGTGTTTATTTTTGGGCCGCAATACGCGTAAAACGATTATTAAATTTTAATAATTCATAACGGAGTAAAATAGATGTATTTTAGGCATTGTGAAGTAATAAAATTTATCGATGTCGTAAACTCTACTGCGGTCCAAAATTAAACACTGGGCGAAACGCCGCCTACCTAGACAAATGAATTTTTAGAGATACCCTGATGTAAAAGCGTCAAAGCCTGCCGCCCGAAAACTAGGCAGGCGAATGTAAACGAAAACTCAAGTGCGAACAGTTTAAAATACTTAATAGAATGGAGACATTTGAATGAAAATTTTGTCAAAAATATAAATACCAAAATATTTATTACAAAAAGCAATTTTGCGTTTTATTGATATAATTCCGTTTCCGAAGTCCGAATTTAACAAAAATTTTGAGGTTAAAAAAAATTATGAGTAGAATTAGGTTTGTCAATGGTTTTACGTTGGTGGAGGTGATGGTGGTGTTGACGATAATGTTATTTGTGTTATCGGCTGGCGTGTTATTGTTTGGCGGTATAATTAGCGGTCAACGTTTACGTTCTGGGGCTGTTTTGGTTCGGTCGGAGGTATTGGCGGCGCGTGTTAAGGCGATGGAGTCTGGTCAAATTTATTGTATTCGGTGTCAAATTGGTGGTGGCGAGATAATTGTTGATTGTATTCTTGACGTTCATTTTACGGCGGGTTTATCGTCGCGGAGTACGTCGCGGCGTTTTGATGTATATGGGGAATCTGACCCGTTTGAGGCGGGTGGTTTTGTTGGGGACTATACGGATTTTATTATTAGGGATCCGGCGGGCGCTTCAAAGGAACGTGGAACGCAATTTGTGAAGTTGCCTGAGGGAGTGAGAACCGCTGATTTAATTGTTTTGCCGGAGGAAAGGGCAACGTTTTATTTAGGTTTAACGGGCAATGAGGACGATTCAATGGACGGGGAGATGTTGGTAGATGAGGAGATTGACAATAGAAATGTGCGACTTGGCGAAACGAATTCGGGCGACAAATTATGGTCGGCGCCGATATTTTTCTATCCAGACGGAACGTGTTCAACGGCTGCGTTATTATTAAAAAATGACAAAGACCAATGTATTGAGATCAGATTAAGAGGTTTAACAGGACTAACAAAACTAACAGAAACTATAGACGCAAACAATTACAACGGCGAACTAGATATCGAAAGATAACAAATATACCGAAGAACTTCTAGCAAACTCTGACGCTTTAAAATCAATGGGCGTCTCTAAAAATTCATTTGTAGAGACGCCTGCGTTCCTAAAATGTAGGCGTTCCGCCTGCGATCCTGAAATGCAGGCGAGACCAACGGATCGCGGGCGTCCCGCCTGCATGTTGCCGATAGGCAAACAAAAAGGCGGTTGCGATCAAAACCTCGTTCAACGGCGGTTGAGTACAACCGCTTGCAGGCGAGATGCCCGCGATCCTGCGGCGAGTACGATCCTTTAACGCCTGCATTCCTTTTTTGCAGGCGAAATGCCTGCGATCCTTCTGACGATTTTTTGTTACAAAAATTGTTCTCTTGTTTTCTAAAAAAACTACATCCCTATCCTCTCCTCCCTAACTCCTAAAATTTATCGCTTAAATTTTCGTGAACGGTTATTGTTTTTTTAAGTCTTTGACTTTTTTTGGAGTCAAGTCGACTTCTCCAGTTAGGTTAAGCGTTATATTTTTATCGCCTTCGTTTGGAATAGTGATTTTCAAATCGGAGGTATCGCGTGCGACGTATTTTTGCGGAATATGTTCAATGATTTCACGGGTATCTTCGATATTTTGATCGTTCCTTTCTTTTTCATCTTTTACGGCAATTTCCTTTATTTCGCCGCGTTCTTCAATTTTCGTTACGGTAATTACATACTCGCCTGGATAAATACCATCTGCAGGATTCAAAGTCATCGCTTTGAATTTACCGTTTGCGTCTGTGATTGCGGAAGCGGCTCTGCTTTCGTTGACGGGATTGAACGAAATAGTCGCTCCCGCCATAACTTTACCATTGACCTGCAACTCGCCATTCGCAGGAACAAGCCCCGAAAGCTTACTGCCATTGCTACAACCGCAAACGCCAGATAATAACAATAACACAATAATCGTAAAATTTTTAATCATTTTTAATTCTCCTATTTGCTAAATTTGTTTATTTGTAATTAGGTGTAAATGAAAAGGGTTCATGAAACATGTGGGACAATTTTTTTGTAACAAAATATTTACGGCAATCCTCTTGTTTCTTCTGCGTCCATTGTTCCCAACGCGCCCCAAACTCCAAACGGCGAAACATTGCCGCGACCGTCGCCTTGCCAACGAAACCATTCCGTCAACGTCCCACAATTAACATTGTCCTGAACAAACCGAACCGAGCCATCCGCCAAACAAACATTCACGCCGCCGCTATGAAAACTCGTCGGCGGTAATTGAGAAGCGTCATGTCCGGCTGGGTCTTCAGTCCTAACTGTGATCCGCGCACACGAAGGACCATTAGGCGGAATAATTGTATGAAAGAATGCGTTGTGAAGTCTGTAAAAAGCGAAATTTGAACCTGAACCATTTCGCCCTTCCACCGAACTATGATAATTTCCGCTTGTCCCTTTTTTTGCCATACAATTATTTGGTCTGTTATTCCAAGCGTCGAAATTAGCAATACCGCCTTGAAGTCTGCTATTAATATCCGCTCCGCTTCCTGGACTTGCGCAACGTTCACTAAAAATGACGGTGTTACTTAATCCGTCAGTAATCGCAGTAAAAGGACGCTCCGCTTCCGTTCCCCAACTTCCGCCATAAACAGATGAAACAATCATACCAAACGGCGATCTATTATTGCCAGGTCTGCCGTATGATTGAAGTACAAAATCCGCCTCCGAAAAACAATAATTCGTAGGAATTTGAGGTCCCAAAGTATGACCAGGCGGAGTGTGAGGTCTCGACCAACCTGAATCAGACGGACAAAGAAGTAAATTTATTCTACCTTTCCAATGTGCAATATCCCAATACGGTCGATTTGCGCCTCTGTTGTTGTAATCATCTTGACTAACAATCAAGTCATAACGCGCAGATTCCTCAAAAAACGGCAACATCAAAACAAACGCCGTCCGGTTTTGATAAGGTCCGTTGCCGTGTCCGGGCAATCGCGTATAAGCGTCATGAAAATTGTGAATAGCTAGACCGAGCTGTCTGAGTTTGTTAGCGCATTGAGCGCGTCGAGCGGCTTCACGCGCCGCTTGAACCGCCGGTAAAAGTAACGCAATCAATATTCCAATAATCGCTATCACTACCAAAAGTTCAACAAGCGTAAAACCAAAAAATAAACCAACAGAATTTGGTTTGGGTGAACGTCCCAGATAATTATTGTAACTATAATTGTTATTACAATTTTAATCGTTACCATAACTGTAATTGGTGTAATTACTTGTATGTAAATACCCCCCCCCCCCCCCCCTTGCCAAAATTAACACCTAAATTAACATCCAAATTAACATTGGCTGTAATATCAATATTCGTATTGACTTCGGCGTTACGTTCTGACAAACAATTTGTCTTTTTCATGTTATTTTCCTTTACTGT
>JAISLW010000252.1 GCA_031277105.1 Planctomycetaceae bacterium
GTCGTAAACCGTAATGCGGCCCAAAATTAAACACTGGGCGAAACGCCGCCTACCTGGACAAATGAATTTTTAGAGACGCCCTTATTCTTGCGTTTCTATAATATTTTCGTTGTATGAGTGTATGATTTTGGCGTTTGGTTTAATGATTAGGAAGTCTTCTTTGTTCCAGTTTCCGTTTACTAAATTTTTTAGCAATATCAGATCGCCTTTTATTTTTTCAAACATAATTTGTTTTTTTTGAGCGTCAAGTTTTGCGATATTTTCAAACGAATCGTCTGGCTCAATACCCATTTCTATAAAAGTTATTTTTGAGTAATGTTTTAATCCGTCTAGTTTTTGGCGTAGAAATTCTGCGTTTTTTTTTCCGTAACGTTCAATTAGTTCGTTTTTTGAGAGATTTACGCCGAGTTTTGTTGTGATGGAGTCTGGCGTTTTTTGCGTTAATTCTCCGCCGCGTTCTATCCATCCTGTTGTTTGAAAATATACGCCTTCGTTTTTTGCGAAATATTCTGCGTATTTTTTGCGGTCGCCCATAAAAAGAGTTATACAATCATGCACGCGCGGAATAACAATTGGAATTTTTTTAGCCCGCAACCCAACCACGCCGCCATTGCACAAACCATATCCCAACAATACCGCATCATATTTGTCAGATTCCACCCGCTCTAACGCCGCCGATAAATTATTAAACATGCCGTCCTTGCCAAGATCATGAAGCCCCTTACCAAGAAACTCAACATCAACCGCATGCGGCGAAAAAGATACAACAAAATTTATCTCACGAAAAAAAATCTCACACGCTATCAATTTCAATCTCATCAGATAATTAAATTCGGAATCCAAGAAATTTGTTTTTTTAAAAAATAGTACCGTTCACGGAAATTTAAGCAAAAGATTTTAGGGTGTAGGGGGTAGGAAGTAGGGGGTAGGAGGTAGGGGGTAGGAAGTAGGGGGTAGGGGATAGGGGATAGGGGGTAAGGGGGTAAGGGGGTAAGGGGGTAATTTTCGTAACGATAAATATTTGTCCCGTTAGGGACAACATGTTGGTAGAAAAAAGTGATACGAATTTTTAGCGTCCCGTTAAGGACGCAATGAGGGTTAATGTTGTATTTACATGTTGTCCCTAGCGGGACAAATATATTTTTGACCTTGTTTTCTATCAACATGTTGTCCCTAACGGGACAGGTAGGACAAATATTTATCGTTACGAAAATTATCCCCCTACACCCTACCCCCTACACCCTACCCCCTAACCTCTAAAATTTATCGTTTAAAATTCCGTGAACGGTTTACGATATTTTTTGTTATTGATTATTTTGGTTTAAGTTTGTATTTGGTTTTCTTGTTCTGAACAGGTTTGAGACGTTTCCGGTTGAGGTTGTTTTTGAGGATTTATTTGAGTAAATATCTGCGACTTTTCCGGTTGATACTGGTTTTCCTCTATCGTGTAACGAGACGCCTGCGGAGTAATTTGGTTTATTATAGATTGGCGCAACAGTTCCTGTTGACGGCGATCTTCCGCCTTCGGGTTTTATTTTTTGGTCGTAAGTGTCTGCTTCTTTTCCGTAATTTCGCAATGGCGTTGGATTTCTCCAGCCTATTTTAAGCATTAGTTCTTTCAAAGAGATTTCTTTTATTGCGAGTGATTTTGCTTTTTTTCTTATTTTATCTTGTGCCTCCATTATTTCGGGTTCTTGCGTTCCTTCTTTGACAGTTCCAATAACGACGAAGGTCGTATCTGCGGTGATATTTTCTAGTCCTATGATTTCGCCTCGTTTTACATTTTCATCAGTTCTTCCGTCTGATATATAGCAATCTATTTTTCCGCCGCATTCAATAATCATGTTTTTTACGTCGGTTAAACTTCCGAGCGACGGATCGCTTGCGGGGTTGCCTACGTCTGGCAAGAACATTCCGGCGCCGAGCGCTATACGCAAATTTTGACCGCGATCCCAAATTGGCGAATGAATAACGTCGCCTGTAAGAATCGGGTTGACTAATTGATCAATTATTATACGGGCTTCCGATCTGTGCGGTCCGAGTATCCGCGTAATCTCAATACTGGCTTTGCTTGCGTGGAGGCTGACGTTACGTTTGCAAGATTCGCAGAGTACGGGATTTTCGCCGTATAAGTTCGTGTCGTAAGAAATACCGGAAACTTTAGGATCGTAAACGCTAAACGTCATACGCGTCTCTACGCCATCGGCATAACCAACATCAACAATAACTGCACGCGTATTCAAATCGACGACTTCAACAACTCCATCAGGACGGTCGAATATCGGACGGAGCAGTTGTTGTAATTTTGAACCTAATTCGCTACTACGCGACTCGGCGTTATCGGCGCGGCTTCGTTCTTTATTTACGGTATCGTTTGCGGTTTTGAGGTCTTGATCGGCTTTAGTTTGGATAGCGTTTTTTTGGTTTTCGAGGTTGATTAGTTGTTCGCTTATTGTTGCGAGTGTATTTTTGAAGTTTGTACGTTCAGTTACGAGGTCTTTGCTTGCTTTGTCTCTTTCTTCGTCGTGTTTTTTTACGACTGTTCCGTATAAGGTTTGCAAGTTATTGTAATCGGCGGTAAGTTGCGTAAAGGTATTATTTTTCTGTTCTAATTCTTTTTTTGTCGCATCGAGTTCGTCGTATAGATTGGCGAGTGAGAAGCGGTAAGTTTGCGATTCATTTTCGCCAGGCGTATATTTCCACATATCTTTTTTGTGTTCGTCTTTGATTGTAGCGACTGTAACATTGCCGTAAGAAGCGTCGATCAATAATTTGAGAGTTGTTACGTCTTCAGCGGCGGCGCGGCTTTTTTCATCCGCTTCTTTGGCGGCTGATTTAGCCGAACTCAATTCAGCCGCAACCTTTTTAGCCGTCTGATAATTCATTATTACAACAACAAGCAAAGCAATTGCAACAATACTAACAATTATCGTATAGACAAAAATAAATTGAACATTTTTCATTTTGGTTTTTGGAATAGTTTGAGGTTAAATTATTTGTAACCGGTCACGGAAATTTTGTTTATTAAAATTACGTTTGGACAATTTTTTTGAGGAACAAGTGGGACAGGAGGAACAAGTAGGACAATTTTTTTATAACAAAAAATTTTTTCTCTAAATCGCAATTCTAGTGGGTATCTCTATACTGCTCGTACTTGAAATTCAGCGATTTAAAAGCGTCAAAGCCTGCCGTCCGAAAACTAGGCAGGCGAAGGTAAACGCAAACTCAAGTACGAATAGTTTAAAAATTCATTATTTGCAAAAAATGTAGGCGATGTTTTGCCATTGTGTCTATTTTTGGGGTCGCGATTGTGTTTATGTTATCAGTAAATTTTAATAATTCATAAAGCCTAAAATAAATCTATTTTAGACGTGCGAAATATTAAAGTTTATGACATTGTAAACCGTAATGCGGTCAAAATTAAACACGGGGCGAAACGCCATCTACCTGGACAAATGAATTTTTAGAGACGCCCGATACTTATATAAAACGACATTTCCGTTATCATCGGCAAAAATTATTGCGAAAATTTGAATTAAAATTAGTCGTAACAATTGTAACAATTATACCAGTTATAAGAGAAAATTATCAGAAGGATCGCAAGCGAAACGCCTGCAAAAAAAAGGAATGCAGGCGCTAAATGATTGTACTCGCCGCAGGATCGCGGGCGTCTCGCCTGCATGCGGTTGTACTCAACCGCTAATGAGCGAGATTTTGATCTCAAGCGCCTTTTTGTTTGCCTTGCGGCAAAGTGCAGGCCAGCCGCCCGCGATCCGGCGGTCTCGCCTGCTTTTCAAGATCGCAGGCATTTTAGGATCGCAGGCATCTCGCCTGCTGGGTTCCTTCAGATTCGCAGGCGGAACGCCTGCATCACAGGATCGCGGGCGTCTCGCCTGCATGCGGTTGTACTCAACCGCAAATGAGCGAGGTTTTGATCGCAAGCGCCTTTTTGTTTGCCTTGCGGCAAAGTGCAGGCGAGACGCCCGCGATCCGGCGGTCTCGCCTGCTTTTCAAGATCGCAGGCATTTTAGGATCGCAGGCGTCTCGCCTGGGTTACTTCAGATTCGCAGGCGGAACGCCTGCATCACAGGATCGCGGGCGTCTCGCCTGCATGCGGTTGTACTCAACCGCTAATGAGCGAGGTTTTGATCTCAAGCGCCTTTTTGTTTGCCTTGCGGCAAATTGCAGGCGAGACACCCGCGATCCGTTGATCTGTGAATCGCTTTAAAATCGATCCACAGATTACGCAGATTAGAAGGATTTTTTTAGGGACAAGTGGGACAGGAGGGACATGTGGGACAATTTTTCGTAACAAAAAACTGTTATCTAGTTTTCTAAAAAACTACTCCCTATCCCCTATCCTCTAAAATCTAGCGCTTAAAATTTTTTTGCAGGTTTACATGTTTATTATGTTTCTTGCTAAAGTTACGGCGGCGCTGGCGTTGTCGCTGTAGCCGTCTGCGCCTATTTTTTTTGCGAAATCATCAGTAACCGGAGCGCCCCCAATAATTACCTTCACACTGTCGCGCATTCCAGTTTCCTTTAATAACTCAATTACATTTTTCATCTCATGCATCGTAGTCGTCAATAAGGCGGATAATGCAACAATCGTCCCCCGCCGCTCCCCCGCCGCCTCAATAAACTTCTCCGGCGAAACATTGACCCCAAGATCCAATACATCAAAACCACCCCCCTCCAACATCACCGCAACAAGATTTTTACCTATATCATGATGATCGCCCCGAACCGTGCCTATCACAACACGCCCCGCCTTTTCACGCCCCATGTTTTTTAGAAGCGGATCAATAACCTTCATCGTTTCTTGCACCGCCCGCGCCGCTAACATTAAATCAGGAACAAAAAAATCGCCCTCTTCAAAACGCTTGCCAGCCTCATTCATCGCAGGAACTATATGCTCGTCCAAGACCAATAACGGCGAAATATTGTCAGCTAACAACAAATTAACGCCCTCCAACACAAGATCAACATCGCCATCAAGTATAGCCTGCGAAATTGCAGAAAATTCCATAAGTCTCAACTAAAAATAAAAAAAATTGTAGGGCTTCTCTAAAAATTCATTTTTTGTAAAAAGGTAGGCGGCGTTTCGCCACTGCGTTTACTTTTTGAGCCGCAATGGAGTTTATGATACCAATAAATTTTAATAATTCATAAAGCCTAAAATATGTCTATTTTAGACGTGCAAAATATTAAAGTTTATTGACGTCATAAACCGTAATGCGGCCCAAAATTAAACACTGGGCGAAACGCCGCCTACCTAGACAAATGAATTTTTAGAGATACCCTGTAGTTTAGGGGATAATAAGTAGTTTTTTAATAACCGTTCACGGAAATTTTTTTAGCAAATTACGTATTGGTAATTTTTGAGGGACAAGTAGGACATGAGAGACAAGTAGGACAATTTTTTTATGACAAAAAACTTTTTCTCTAAATTATCTAATTTTAGAAAACTACTCCCTATTTCCTACCTAAAACCTGACGCTTAAATTTTCGTGAACGATTACAAAATTTATTATCCGTTTGTCGTCTGTATTAACGAAGTCGTAACCATGAATACGCGTTCTTGTATTGTCAACGATTCCGGATCGTCTATCTCAAACGAAATACTACAATACTCAATCCCCTTCGAATACGAAATCTGATAATTACTGCCCAAAATAACAGACGGTATCGTGATATTATTTATCATCCATTGCGTGTTATAGAGTTTAGTTTTTATTCCTCCGGCGACGATATTTGTTATTTCTCCGACGCCGTCTATAACTTGGGCGTTTATCGTTTTGTACGCTTCCATTGACAACCCCGCAACCGCCGCAACCGCTACGCGTTCCGGCATTGAGATTGAAATGAATCCCGTACACTTGCCACTCAATCCAATCAACCCCGTTACATGCGTATTCGGAAATTGAATTGGTATTTGCGATACGCCAACGACGCGTATCTTGAGATTACACATCTCTAAACATTTTTCTACCGACGTTATCGTCGAATTTACAATCAACGAATTAACAACTAATCCCTTGATTTCTGAAACTGTATCTATTGACATATTTTTTTCATACCGTTTACGGAAATTTGTTTATTAAATTACGTTTTGGCAATTTTTGGAGGGACAAGTGGGACATGATGGACAGGTGCGGCAATTTTTTGTAACCGCTCACGGAAATTTAAACAAAAGATTTTAAAGTGCAGGAGGTAGGGGGATAATTTTCGTTACAATAAATCTATTCCCTATTCCCTATCCCCTATTCCCTACACCCTATCCCTAAAACTCTACGCTTCTCTAATTTCGTGACCGGTTACAATTTTTTTTTACAAAATACCTGGTTCTTTAACTTCTATTCCTTTGAGCGCCATTTTTAGCGCTTCTACATTTGGCGCTACTTCAAAGGCGGTTGCTCTATCAATTTTTTTTGCATTTACTAATCCTTTTAGGCTCATTGTGAAATCCATCATACCTTCTGATTCGCCTATTCTTATAGCGTCTGATAATTTTGCGTCTTTTTCTTCTAGTATTAGTTTTCGGACGGTAGCGTTGAAGAACATGACCTCAACAGTTGGCACTCTCGATACGCCTTCCATACAAGACGGCAAAAGTTTTTGCGCTACAATTCCTTTCATATTGAAAGCGAGCGCGCTTCGTATCGCTTTGTGCATCGACGACGGGAACAAGTCTAGAATACGTCCGATAGTACTTGGGGCGGAACTTGCGTGAATAGTTCCGAATACAAGGTGTCCCGTTTCAGCCGCATGAATTGCCGTTTCAAATGTTTCACGGTCGCGCATTTCACCTACCAGCATTACGTCCGGATCTTCTCGAACCGCATGTTTCATACCGATACCGAAATCTACTACGTCTTGACCTATTTCACGTTGATTTATTAGACATTTGTCTTCGGTAAATAGAAATTCTATCGGGTCTTCTAACGTTAAGATATGTTTTCTATAATGTCTGTTGACCCAATTTAGCATCGACGCAATCGTCGTACTTTTGCCCGAACCGGTAACTCCCGCAAGCAAAATCATCCCTTGCGAATATTTACATAGATCATAAAGCGACGGCGGCAAATGCAACTTTTCCAGATCGGGAATAAAATTATTTATACGCCGCGCAACCATTCCAAGATGCCCCATCTGTTGAAGCACGTTTACACGGAAACGCCAACTTACGCCGTCAACGTCGCACGAATGCGAAAAGTCGGCGCCGCCGGTATCGTTTAATATTTTACGATTACGCTCGTCCATAATCGGCAAAATTAAACGCGTCATCTCCTCATCGTCAATAGGACCTCTTTTGAGATTTTGCAATTCGCCTTTGACGCGAATTATCGGCGGACGATCAACCTTGAGATGTAAATCGCTACCGCTCAATTTAACTAATGCGCTAAAAAGTTTATCAATCTCATATTCCTTTTTCTTTTTGACAAACCGTTCCGCAAGCAAATTAATGTCGTCTGTTGCCATCGTATGTTTTCTTGTTAAATTTTTTTATTCCAAATTACCGTCGCAACCCAAAATATACATTACATACTTGAAATCTATCAACACCAAAAAAAACAGTCCAATAACTATCACAGAAAAAAAAGTAAAACGAAATTTTCAAGTAAGAATAGTTTAATATTAGGGAACAACACAAAAGTTTCGCAATTGTACCTACAACTAGACAATCGTCAAGATAATCGCCTGCTCCCCGTGAACGCTTGCCAAATTATGTAGACGATTTTTGTGGGACAGGAGGGACGTGTGGGACAAATTTTGTAACAATAAATACAAGAGGGACAATTTTCGTAACAATAAATCTACATCCTATTCCCTATCCCCTACGCTATAAGTTTGTTTTTATAATTTTGGCGGTGTGAATATGGCGCTTTTTTTTGGGGTGATTATTTGTTGTAGTTCTGACGTTAGCGTTATTGGTTGTGGATTTATTTGTGGAAATTCTTGTTTTGCGTCGATGTTTGTTTCTGTTTTTAGTTCGTTTTGTTCGATAATTTGTTCTGTGTTTTGTTCGTAATTTTCTGTAATTTTATTATTTTTGTGGTAGTCAAATAATCTTTTTTCAACTCTTTTTGCGGCTCGTATTGACACGCGGTCAACAACGTCCGTGAAGTCGTTTCTTACGTTTTCGCGTACATTTTTTACTGATTTTGTTAATTTTTTTACGGAGTTTGCGCTGATAGCGGAGGTATCCGAGACGTGGCTGACAAAACCTAACGTTTGTTCAAAATTTCCGTCTGCGATTTTGTTTAACGAAGTTGCAAATAATTTTACGAGTAGGTCGGCGCCGATGTTATCTATTTTTACGAAAACGTCCATGTTGCATACGACGATGGGTTCGTTTTCGGCGTTTCGGGCGTAGCGCGATTGTAAAACGAGTAGCGCTTCGCCGTCAATTTTACGCGTTGTGATTGGATTTTTGTATTCGCCTTTGGCATAAACTATACAACAATTTGTCGAGCGGTAGAGTATTCCTACGTCTGCTACGGTTCCGGTTGATTCGATTAAGTTGTATCTGTTGGCGTCTGTTTCGCGCAAGGCGATTTGAGTTACGCCGAGACTTTCCCAGAAGCCGACTAACAAGTCAGGATGCTCTAAAAAATATTGATAAACTTCCGGATCGCAGAATACGGCTTGTGTTGGTATGTGGTGATAGACGGTGTGATTTTGGATAATTGAGGACAATTTTTGTTTGACAGGTTGCGTCAAGTCGTCCCAAGGGATTTTTTTGATAATATTTTGTTTATTGGCGAGTTCGTCTTGCGGCGTTTGGGTATTGTTTGGCGGTTCGGAGTTATTGGAGGCGGCGACTAAGATTTTTCGTTTAAGCGGGTAAGTTTTGATATTTTTTGCGTGTTCGGGGTTTGGGTTAAATTTGTTTCCGTTTTGGTTGTGGCGGGAGTGTGCGTAGTTGTAATTATAGTTATGGTCGTAATTATGATTATTGTTACCGGCGAGATTTTGTTCGTAGAGATTTTGTCCGTAAATCGGCGCCGCGAATAGAAGAAGTAGAAATAAAGTCAAAAATAATTTGATGATTATTGGCGACTTTATTTTGGTTGTTTGTTGGATAATTTGATTATTTTTTTGGATTCCGTTCTTCTGTTTTTTTCTGCATCCCATGCAAATAGATAATTTTTTCGTATTTGTCATAGTTTTCTTTTTGCGCCTGCGGAAATTTTTTTGCAGGGAGCGTAATTTTTTTTAATCTTGTGATAAATAAGAGGGCAAACCCCCGAATTTTGCAAACCAGCAAATTAACTTATCGGCAAAATAAAAAATAAAAAACAGTTTTTTAAAATTCAAAATTCGGAATTACAAAAAGATGATCCACAGATTACGCAGATTAGAAAGATTTTTTTAGGGACAGGAGGGACAAGAGGGACAATTTTTTTTAACAAAAGCCTATCCCCTATCCTTTAATTCCGAATTTCGGAAATTCGGAATTTCCGTTACATTCCGAATTAATTTGGATAAATTGCGTAGTATATTCTTTTTTTTCCGGTCGCGTTGTTTTGATAGTGACTTTTTTAGTTCTTTTAACGTTTTTTCCGTTTAGACTAATTGTAACGAATAACGATAAACCAATTAGCACATTGTATAGCAACGTGAATTATTGCGCATCTCGCTGAAGTGTGGTTTTAGCGTAGATGAAAATACCGGCGTATTAGTTGTTAAAGGTAGGTACGATGTCAAATACTTCAATTGAAACGATTAAAGAAACGTTGTCAAAAATGACATTCCTACCATCGAACATCAGGAGAATTGCAATGAGAATTGAAAAGTCCAACCAAAGTTCAAAAACTGCGGACTATTCGATGGTAACAAATAAAATTGATCAAATCCAAACCAATCTGAACTCGCAAAGTTGCAGAAGCCGCTCATTCTGCGCAAATAAAAAATCCAATCTTACCAACGCCGCCACAATCCTAAAATCCATCGCCATCGCACTCTGCACTATCCTCTCCCTACTCCTTACAACACAAAATAACTATATTTACGCAGAAACTTTAAGCGTCTCTGTACGAGACGCTACCGATTCAAATGGCAATCTGACTACTATTGACGCAGTTACACGTCATATTACGGTAAATTTTATTGAAGATACTCCTGGTCAATGGACGCCAGAGCAGAGAGCGGCGGTATTGGCGGCTTTCAAAAATATGTTTGAAGGCGTTTTCCCTGGCGAATCTGGATTAGGATTAGATACCGGACCCGCTAGTAAAGTAAGTCATGTTTATGATATTAAATGGGGTGATACGCCACAAGGTACCGTATCAACAAATAAGGTTACAGAACAGCATACTACCGACGATCCCCATACATGGAATACAATTTTTCATCACGAAATTATTTTCAATCCCACCGCCAAAGATGATTTTTCCACAATGGAAAAAGGGCAATTGATGAGAGAACAACGTAAACCTGATGGCAGTACTTTCAAATATAATTTATTTGTTCAGACGATACACGAACTTACGCATCTTTTAAAGTTTGATTCTGGTATAAATGCAGCTCAGACTGGATTTGACCTTACTAATAATGCATATAGAAATTTTTTGCGAAACTATGACGGTAGTAATTCTACTCCGCCTTATCCTGGTTTTGATTTTAATAGTTGGAATACTTCTAACGGCGTTTGGTTTGAAGGTTCAATGGCATTTAGGGTATTCAATGACCGTGACAGCGGCAATAATTCTTCTCATTTTATTCCGATAGGTAGCGGCGGTTCGTCGTATCCGTCGCCGGACGCAGTTTTAAATCACATCGATCAGACGAAATTGATGAATATTATGGGAACTGATACATTCCCGATTATGTCTTGGAATTTACCAACGGTAAACACGCGACCGTTTTTAACGGAACTCGAACTCGCAATGTTATACGACGCTGGAGCATTTGAGTTAAATCCAGATTTCACTTTGCGACAACACTTCGGAAGATCAATCTATCAAAAAGAAGGCACAAAAGATAATCCGTTAATATTAAATTATAACTGGAACCAAAACGACCTAGAAAACAGAGTAAAAGATGATTATTATGAATACTATATTAAAGATGTTCTTTATGGCGCTTACGTATATGACGTAGCCCGATATGGTATCGGCTTACACGTTGTTTCCAGCGGTAATTTTCTTGCTTACGAAGGACAAATTGTCGCCGGAGATAGATTAGGTTATAAAGCCTCAAGATCGCCGGCAGCTTATGACTCTTTTCAACCAAGCGGCGAGGCTGCGCAACATCTAAATACCAGTCAATTAAAACCATATTTTCGGCATGATTATGCTTCCAATTTAGATACATTAAAGTTGTTGACGAGTTTTAGCGCCGGTATTCGTATTGAGGGTCAGAATAATTATATTTCGATATTGGACGCTTCCGAAGTCGAGGGTCAATTTGGCGTTTTAATTGCCGCAGGTAGTAATCCGGCAAACTCAATTGAATATCAAGATAATTACGGATTAAATCTTAATAGTAACACAATACTAATAAATCACGGAGAAATTAGATCGTTGAAAGATTATGTATTAGTTGAAGATTATTATTCAACCGGCGATCCTTTACAACACAAGGATCCTACTGGAGTAGATTACTATGGACCTGCTGATTGGAATGTCGATGTGCTCAAATATCATCCCGACGACAAATACGATTATGATAGCGATAGTTTTAATATAATATTTAATAAATTTATGTATGACGAGGCGCCGCAAAATTACTATAATCCTACAGATACAGGACTAATCTTAAATGATAATAATTATTTTCGCGCGGGTATTTATCTTGAGGCGGGCGCTTCGGAAGTAAATATGGTCGGTAACGCAAAATTGTATAACGGTATTTATATTGACGAAGGCGCGGAATTAAGAAATGGTATGAATTTAATGAGTAATCTTGAACATCCTGAATACGAAATCGAACTACACGGAAATTTCATTAACCATAAATATAATGAAAAATTTACGCCAGCCGTAATAACCGCCGGTAAGAAGGCAAACGCCGATCACGACGGACCACAAAAAACTGTTGAAGATTATACGATCCAATGGATAGACGCTTATAAAGAAAATAAATTAATTGTCGCTATCTATGATAATACCGGCAAATGGATCAAAAATACTACCGGATATTATAAAGAAGTTGGCAATGTTACCTTGTTAGTTACAGACGAGGTAGATGCAGACGGGGAAGCTTATCATAATAATCAAAAGTACAAAATCGATCCTATCAAAATAAACAGCGGTATAGAAACGCCAACAGACGTAGTCGCTAATATATTTGCTGATTTTCATGGTAATTGGCAATTTGAGAGCTGGGGCGGCACGACGAATTTCTATATTCCAAATATTAGAATTTATGCGAGCAATAATATAACGCATGTAACCAATACCAATAATGCGACGATAGGTTATCCGAGCGATTACGTTCAAATTGATTATAGCGCCGTTAAATTTTATATTGGCGCTGACGACAAAGGCGCTTCAAATTTAGAATATACTATTTTGCAATACGATCCGGATTACCGCGAGCAAGGTTCGTTTTCAATCGTACATCTTTCTGAATACAATGAAGAATACGATATATATGATAAATATTATTATTACGATATTGACTATCCAGGCGTTGGTTATAGCACTACTGGTATGCAGTTGTCTGTGGAAACAAGCCCTAATCCTGATCTAGATTTTGACGATGATGCGCTTTATATTTTTGATGAAGTAAAATTCGGCAGTAAAAATAACGTCGGGTCAGTTTTTGAAGGCAACGCCTACTATGATTCTAGATGGAGTTATACCTACGATTCAAATATTAACACAACGGTATCGGTAATAATCAAAGGCGGGATTGATAACTGGATAACGATTAAAGATTTTTATCGGGTCGAGGCTGTTGAGCAACCGGATCAGATTTTGAGAATTTGGAAAGATAAAAATTTGGAATCCGGTATAAACGGATTAGATTTTGCCCAAGCTATTAAAGATAAAACGCTATTACAAGGCTTTTTCCGTCTTCCTAATATATTGCCATATTTAAATGACAGAGAACATTTGACAGAGATAAATGATATTTTCTTTTTTGAAAGCGAGTCGCTTGTCGCAGATATACTTGGCAGCGAAAAGCCAAATACGCTTGGCGAAATATCAATATTCAATCGTTACAGCGGCATAATTAAAGATAACGCTCATGTTGTTGCGAAAAACGGTATTTGGGTTGATCGCGACGAAGCGGAAAATTTTGAAAAATTATACGGGCAATTGATAAATAACGATTACATCGAAGCCGGCACGTTCATCGAAAACTACGGACGAATAAACGATAACGGTCCTTTGAAGCATTATCCTGTGTTATCTGGATATTATAATGACATGCAACAAGATATTAACGATATACTTGGAACCAAATATGATTTGATTGATTTTCATACAGGTTATAAAATTAGCAATGGTATCTGGGCGGGGACTTATATTTATAACGCATTCGGCGCAGAGATGAATAATAACTGGCGTATTGAGTCCGGTAAAACTACCGATGAAGAATTACGTAAAAATTCTTATTTGTATATTGTCAACGGCGGTCAAATGAATAATACGTGGCGTTCGGTTGTTGCGGAGACGGATTTAATAAATTTAATTACCGGCGAAATCAACGATACGAAGATAGCGGTTATAGCCAAACGCGATATTTATAACTTCGGTAAAATTTATAATACGGCAGCCAGCGAACTTGTCAGTAATAATCCGCAATTGCCGGATATTTACTTGCAAAGTTACGACGGCATAGAAGATTATTATAATCTTGTACTTAAATCGCGCGAAATTGACGGCGGTATTTATACGCTTGACGGTAGTTTATACAACTTTAACAGCGGCGAATTATTCGGCAACCGTCACATAATAATCCGCAGCGAAACCAGCGGTCAAGTCGCACAACACGAAGGCAATAATCACCATAAATCTGAACGTTTAAACTTCGGAACGTCCGGTCATATAGTCAACGCCGGTCAAATTGGTTACACCTTCGGTTTGGAAAAACGTTACAACGCTAGTTCTAAAACGTCGGAATTATTACTTGCCAGTATCGAAACGGAATACGATTTGATCAATTTTTCAGCAGGCGATATTTTTGACACGACCTACATCAGCGTCGGCGGCACGCTTTACAACGAAAATAGCGCCAAAATAAGAAATACGGCTTACCTAGACGTAAACCGCGATTTAGTTAATCGCGATTTCGCATTACTGTATAACACGAGTTACGCCAAAATTATGGGCGACCTCTACAACGAAGGAAACGCCGTAATCGATACGGGAACTCACCTACAAGTTTGGCAAAGTTTAAGAAACGGCGTCGATGATATTTTTGAAAACGGAGAATTATTTTCACACCTCGCAACAATTAAAAACTTTGCCACAATCGAAGTCAATAACGGAAACCTAGTCAACGGTAAATACGGACTAATCACCGCCAACAACAAAATACTCGCAAAACAACCCGTAAACAATAAAGGTATAATCGAAAAATTCTTCGACTTTACGATCAAACAATCGCTGACAAACGACGACTACGGCATAATCGACGTAATACAAGGCTCGAATTTGAATGTTGCATCAGATATTATCAATAAAGATAAAGGTCGCTTTTTCGCATTCGGCAACGTAACCGCCGCAAAAGTAGAAAATACCGGATACGTTCACGGCACAGGCACAATAACATTAACCGGCAAAAACGGTAAAAACGTATTCAATAATTTAGCCGGAGGTCACCTGTCGCCAGGCGGCGCTACCGTCCTACATCCCGCAACAGTTGACGACATTACCCCGTCGCAATTGACTTACGGCAACGATGAAATTGGCAAACTCACAATCATCGGCAACCTGCAAAACGCTCACGGCTCATTCGACATAACAATCAATCCGCAAAGCTCCGACCGCCCCATCGACGGCAACGCCGGAGATAACGATATAATTTACGTACAAAAAATACGCGACGCCAACGGCGCCGATCTCGGCGGCGGTAAAGCGACTATCGACGGCGGCGAAGTTCACCCGTACCTTTACAGCAACGACCGCCGCGCCACACTCAACCCCGCAAGATATATCGGCGGCACAAAAATAATCTTCCTAACTACCGAAACAGGATTGACCGTAAATACCGAATTACAAGAAGCGACCTACACCGATGAAAACCAATTAAACAAAAAATATACGGAAGATATTTTATTGTTCGATTTCATACTCGGACACGATGATTATTCATACTGGTTTACAGTCGATAGAAAATATAAATACGGCGCCGCAGGCAAAACAAGAAACCAACGATCGCTAGGTCAATACATCGATAAAGTTAGCGAAAACCCGAATCCAAAAACAGATTTCTTTGACGCATTAGTAAAATTGGATTCTATCAGCGATTACTTAAACGATACAAGATTAAAGAAAATAGTCAGCAATCTTGATCGTGAGATTTCGCCTTATGCGTTGATGACGCTTGACCAAATTAGCGGCGGTATTTACGCTACAATGGAAACGGCTGCGTTCCAAAATATTACTACAATTATCACACAACTCGCCGATTACTTGCGAAACGATCCATTGCTAACATATTGCCAAGAACATCGCGTTTACGAACCCGCAAGATTAAACGTCTGGGGAACCGCCTACGGAACATTAGGAGGCTCCAGCCACGACGGTAACGCCTACGGCTACGACCAGTCAACCGGAGGAACAATAATCGGCGTCGATAGACTCTACATCAATCGCCTACGCTTCGGTATGTTCGGAACATTCGGAAGCTCGACCTACTCGACCGATATACTAGAAAAAAGTAAAGCCACCGATTTGTCCGTCGGATTCTACGGACGAAAAGAACTACATCACGGATACCTGCTCGGAACTACAAACTTCGGTTACACCGGATACCACACCACAAGACAACTCACATTCATTAACCAAAGAGCAAAAAGCGACCGCGACGCATACTTCTGGTCGCTACACGCAGAACGCGGTTTAGACCTCGACTCAAACTTCGGAAGAATTCAACCGTTCATCGGTTCGCAATACATCGGAAATCAATTCGATAAATTCACCGAAACAGGCTCCGCCATAAACTTAATCGGAAAATCAGAAAACGCACACAGCCTGCGAACTATACTAGGCGCAAGATTCTCACGACACCCGCGAATGGTAAGAGGAGGTAAATTAGAAACCTCGCTAAACTTCGATTGGAGATACGAATTACTACAACACAACAAAGGAAGCCTAAAAGCACAATTCGCAAATCCAAACTTCAATAACTTCGCAGGAAACGGAAACTACAAAATCTACGGAAATAGACAAAATAGAGGTTGGCTAAACGCAGGGTTCGGATCAAATTGGGTTAGAAATAACACAAGATTCACCATCGGTTACAATCTCGGAATTAACGGAGACGACTTCTTCCTACACACCGGAAATATCGCTTTCACATACGCTAGATAAAAGTTAATTCGGAATTCGGAATTCGGAATTAAAAAAATCTGTGTAATCTGTGGACCTCTATTAAAAATGGTTCACAGATTAGACAGATTATAAAGATTATGTAACCGTTCACGAAATTTTAGAAGCGTAGAGTTTTAGGGGTTAGATTTATTGTAACAATAAATATTTGTCCCATCTGTCCCACTAGGGACAACATGTAAATACAAACTTAACCGTCATTGCGTCCTTAACGGGACGCTAAAAATACGTATCATTTTTTTCTACCAACATGCCGTCCCTAACGGGACAAATATTTATTGTTACAAAAATTGTCCCGCTACTTACTATTCTCTATTCTCTATTCTCTATCCCCTACATCCTATTCTCTAATTCCGTATTATTCTGCTATCTGTTTTTATGGCTTTCATTGCTTCGATTTCGTTGTTGTCGTCGTTTATTTTTTTGACTGATATTTCACCTGCTGTGTTTAGGACTAAAATTTTTCCTGGCGTTCTTAATGTTGGTGCGTTGGGGTCTTTTGCTAATAAAACTCCTCCGTGAATATCCATAATGCAGACGTTTGTGATAACGTCTTTACGTTGTTGTAATTTTGGGTCAAGAGTTGCGTTTGCCGGCGGTCTTGCGCCGGTTGGTCTTTTGGATTCTACTTTATCTAATGTAATTGGATTTTGTGTAATTGTGTCTTTAATATTTAACGTTGAACCGCGATAAACTCTTTCGTTTGCGCCCCAAACCCATTCGGACCCGTCTGTCAAATCGAAATACACGCCGAGTACGTTTGCGGACGGTTCTTCCCAAGGTTTAGGCGGCGGTAATACGGTTCGCGCTAATATGCGTGAATCCGGCGGTATCGTTACTCTATTTGAAGCGTTGCTAACGTCTGTTTCAAGATAAGGATTTTTTGTCAATTCTATATTAGCGACGTCGCCTTCGCTCATGCCGTAATTCGGATTTGCAAGTATGAGTTTAACGCGGTATCTGTAACTTTTACCAGGCTCGACGGTGTAATCTAAATACCGGAAAAGAAAATTTGAAATAGTGCGTTGTTCTTCAGGCGGCAGATTATCTGGCGTATTTGCGCTTCTGGGATTGTTTTGATTTGGATTAACGTTTGGATTTCTGTTAGCGTTTCCGCCCCAAGGCGATTGTTCGAGGAAACTTCCTTCGCCGGTGGGTTTATGTTCTAATTCTTCTTGTAATCTTTTGTTGTATTCTTGGCTTTTCTTTTGCCATTCGGCTGTAGTTTCGGAGTATAGCGGTATAGCGGTATGCGTCGCTTCGTTTCCGAAAGGTTTTAATGCGGGCGGCAAAGGGCAAGCCATTGGCAGCGACCCTGCGCCGAGATAAACGTATGGCGCCAAGAAATCCGGATCGACAGGTTCGGGCGCTACGCCGTTCCAGACGTTGATCATTCGTTTATTGATTTCGTTGAATGCGTCTAATTTTATCCATTCTAAGTTTTTTTCGTTTTGATCCGGTTTAATTTCGGCGCGTTCTAAAATATATGAAGCGTAAAAAGGCGTATCTTGCGTCGGCGACGGTCTAACGCTTGCGGCGTAAGCGCGGACGTAAAATTCACGTTGACGTTGTATTGGAATTAAGCCGGTAATTATTGCCCATCTTTCGCCGATCTGCGTTTTGCCCGCCGCAGGTTTAATTAAAACTGCGCCAAGACCAGACGCCGCTTGTAAATTTTCCACTGGTAAAAGCGGGACTTTATCACGTTTAATCCGTTCTGGAAAGAGCAATGGCAACCAGACGGTCGGAGTTTGGTACAATTCAGATTTAACGCCAAATTTAATCCATTCGGCATATTTATCGTATTGGAAAACGGTAATCCCTTCTTCGAGGGCGGTTCGCGTATTGGAATCGATAAAGTTGCGGGATTGTTTGGAACTATTGTCAAGATCGCCAGGTTGCCATGCCAGCGACTTGTAAGATGTAAGTCCCAAATAAATAAAAAATACCGCCGTCAATACAAGTAATCCAACCGCAATTTTTTCGCCATGTAAAATTAAAAATTGCTTAACGTCAAATGATTTTTTCTTTTTAGATTTTGGTTTCATTGTCTCAATAATTTAATTTGGATCGTATTTAAATCTCAACAAAAATATACTCGCTTCAAATTTGAATTTTAATAATTCAAAAACATAAAAATTCCGTCATTCGATATTAGTTGCCGAAATCGTAAATGCGATCCGTATAGTTAAAATTTTCCGTTAATTTGTTACTCACACAATTTTCAACCGCAAAAGGGAACTTCTAAACTATTCGTACTTGAGTTTGCGTTTACCTTCGCCTGCCTGACTATCGGACGACAGGCTTTGAAGTCAATAAATTTCAAGCCCGATATGTATAACAATAAAAATAAAAAATAAAAGTAGGGGGGAAAATATAACGTCCACGAAATTTATTTTAAATTCGGAATTTTAAATTCGGAATTCGGAATTCGGAATTCGGAATTCGGAATTGTTTTTAAAAATCTTTTTAATCTTTTTAATCTGTGGACAAAAAAATCGATCCGCTGATTACGCAGATTAGAAAGATTATTTTAATTTTGAAATC
>JAISLW010000255.1 GCA_031277105.1 Planctomycetaceae bacterium
CAAAGGGCAGTAATTTAACACATATAAAAATTCCCACAAGCCCCCCTGAAGAAATTCGGAATTCGGAATTCGGAATTAAGGATTTTGATTTCAAATTTAAAATAATCTTTTTAATCTGTATAATCTGTGGATCTTTTTAAAAGCGATCCACAGATTACGCAGATTAGAAAGACTTTTTTAGGGACAAATGGGACAATTTTTGTTTGAACTTTGATTTTATGATTTGCGTGATTTTTATACAAATCACACAAATCATAATAATCACACAAATCATAGTTCAGACAACTTGCAGCCGAGACGGTTGTGTGCCTTCTCCATTTTTCGTTACAAAAAATCCATTTTTTTGACGTGTTTTTGTTTACATTTTGAAATCGAATTTATTTTTCTTTCCAGCTTCAACAGTAATTTTTTGCGTAGTTTTGTCGCTGAATTCAGGCGGGGCGATGTTGCGGTATTCTACGGTTGATTTCATTGGGTCTGGATTTTCAACTCTCGATCCTGGCACTTCTTCCATTACTGAAATCCTGACCTTGTAATCACCGCCAACAAGCCCTTTGGGCGCTGGGATTGAATAACGTCCTTTTGTAATCAAGGCTCCGGATTGAGTTCGTTCTTTTTGATCGCCACTTGGCTCAAACTCAATATTACCCGAAGCAACAGGATTGCCGTTAATAGTTACTTCGCCTTCGATTGCTTGCCTGTTTTGCGGATTAGAACTTGAACATCCCGCAAAAGCAAACAAAAAACAACTTGCAAATACAAAAATTATTTTTGTTATATTTCTCATTTTTCGTTACGTTAAATTAAAAGGAACTTCTAAAAACCACAAATTTATTTTTATTAACCACAGAGAACACAGAAAACATAGAGGAAATTTTTAATTGAAATCAAAAAGTTATTTAATATTAAAATTGACTTTTTGATTTAAAATATTTTTTATACGTATAGTGCTTGAAATTTAGCGATGTAAAAGCATAAAAGCCTGCCGTCCAATAACTAGGCAGACGATGATAAACTCAAATTCAAGCCCTAACAGTTTAAAAATTCTTCTCTGTGAACTCTGTGTTCACGGCGGTTAAATAAATAAAAAACAGGTTTTTAGAAGTTACCTAAAGGTTAAATGTTAAGGTTAAAGTTAAAGGTTAAAAAAATAGGTTATTGTTTACGGGTAAACTTTTTTGGCATGATTATTCGCTGATGTTTTCGCCTCCGCGCGTGCTTGACATTGCTCTCCAGATATTGATGTTTATATTGTTGTTTCGGAGTTTTACGCTTCCGTCGCCGTTTGCGGTTTGAACGCCGTTTGGGTGATAGCTGCGCGAGGCAATATATTTTTCGTTTAAATTCGACGGCGCTGGACCGATAGGAAACTTATCTGGATTAAGACTTGACTGTGTACAAAAAATTTCGTGGCATTTGTCGCCGATTGATGAGTTGGGAGCAAGATACCCTGTAAAATATGTTGTTTGTCCCCACCAGATCATCCCGCGTAAATCGTTTGTCGCAACAGTTGTCGTCGGTTTCCATTGCCCTTGAATTGTTTCACCGAAAGCGAAAGTATTTGAAAGCCCGTCTGTAACTTCATTCATTTTTACGCTAATAGTTGCCACATTACTTCCAATTGCATACATTCCGCCTTTGGCGACAACAGTCGGCGTCATCGAACCAAACGGAATACTTGTCCAGTAAGTCGTCAATACGACATTGACATTTGGATTTGGAATAGCGGCGTTGCCGGCGCAAACGACGTAGTTATGATGTTTGAAATTATTGAACGACGACCTAACATCGCTATCGCTTGGACAAGAATAAATTTTTATTCTAAGGTTTTCCAACAAAGCAAGATTACTTTGTGAAAAACCTGTTCCGACAGTAGCGTCATAATAGCGTTTTGTAAAATCATAATTATTGAACAAAGCCTCTTGTTCAATATACGGGAAAATTCGTATCGCCCATGTTGCAAAATCACTATGCGAACCTACCGGTAATGTTTTATAAACATCGTGAAAAGTATGAGTAGCCAACGCCGTATTTTTCAAGTTGTCCGAACATGCCATTCGTCGCGCAGCCTCACGCGCCGCTTGAACCGCAGGCAAAAGTAACGCAATCAAAATACCAATGATCGCAATTACAACTAAAAGTTCTACAAGCGTAAAACCAAAATATTTTTTGTTACAATAATTAATTTTCATAATTTGATCTCCTGTTTTTTTGAAATTTTTAAAATTTAAACTGTTCATACTTTAATTTTTCGTTTAGCGCCGCCTGCGTATCTTTCGTACGACAGGCTTTTACGCTTTTAAATCAATGAATTTCAAGTACGAGCAGTATAGTTAATTGGTTAAATTTAAGTTTATGGAATTGATATAGGTTCGTCGCCTTGCGTAGTTCCGATTGCTCGCCATACGTCAATATTTATCGTATCGTTTATAAATCTGACGGAGCCGTCTCCGATAGCGGAATTTACTCCTCCCGCATGAAAACTGCGAGCAGAATTAATGATAATATTACCTGACAAGACCGGCGCAATTGGATGTTGTGGTTCGTGCATTGTGCCGCCGCCGGAATATGCGGAATTGGAAAAGTCTAAGTTATCGGCGATGGTCGTATTAGGCGAGCGGTATGTTGTAAATAGCGTTGTTTCACTCCACCAAATCAAGCCGCGTAAGTCAAGAGGATCGTTACTGATACCGCCGGCGATTGTACTTCGTTCACCTTGAATTGTTTCAGAGAGTGCGACTGTATTTGAAAGTCCGTCTGTTACGTCCGCCAAAGAAATATATTTATAACCGGCAACCCACGAACCGCCGTTATTTATCAGATGCCCGCCCCAAAACATAGCGCCTTGTAATTGCGTAACATCGCCGTAAATTGCCCAACCGCAACCGGACGTATTAGGATGATAAACTCCGGCATTGCCCATACAAACAACGTAATTATGATGCATGAAATTATCATAAGTCGATTTCTTATCGCCGTCGCCAGGACAAGTGTAAATCGGAATACGAAGGTTACGGAGTAAGTTAAGATTTGATTTTGTAAAACCTGCGTCAAGAGCGCCGCTGTTGTATTCACGCCGTTGATTGTAAGATGCGTATAATGCTTCTTGTTCAAGGAAAGGCAACGTATAAATCGCCCAAGTCGCAAACACCCAGCGATCAAATCCTAACGGGTATCTTTCGTTGACATCGTTATGGTTATGGAAAGCCAAAGCAATATTTTTCATATTACTTTGGCAAGCCGCGCGACTAGCCGCGTTACGCGCCGCTTGAACTGCAGGCAAAAGGATTGCGATCAAAACGCCAATAATCGCTATCACTACCAGAAGCTCAACAAGCGTAAAACCAAAAAACGAACCAAGAAATTTAGGTTTGGGAGACCTTCCCAGAGAATTATTGTAACGATAATTATCATTACGAGAATAATCGTTATCGTAACAGTAATTGTGGTAAATACCTGTAACCAGATACCCCCCCCCCCCACCCCTTGCCCAAATTAACATCCAAATTAACATTGGACGTAATGTTAATATTTGTATTGACTTCGGCATTGAGTTCAGACGAGTAATTTGTCGTCTTCATGTTATTCTCCTTTATTGTAAAGGGTTAAACAAATGGTACAAAAATTTTAATCGCAACAAAATCTAATTTTGCAAAAAACATTTTTGCACAAAATTAAAAAATAAATTCGCCGCAATTAAACCAAAAACATTTTTCGTTACAAAAATTCAAATCAAAAAAAATTCGATCCACTGATTATACAGATTAAAAAGATTATTTTAAAAAATCTTTCTAATCTGCGTAATATGTGGACAAAAAATTTGATCTATTTTGATCTCAATTTTTGTAACACGAAAGCGGTAGTATAAACCAATCCAAAAATAACACAAGACCAGTCCGCAATATTTTTCAAAAAAATTTTGTTTTAAAAAAATTTGATCAACAAATAACGCGGGTTAAAAAGATTTTCAATTTTACTTGGCGTTTGTTTTTTAAAAAAAGTCCTGCGAGGTAAAAAGATTTAATATCTTTACCTCGCAGGACAATAAACAAATGTCGGATCATTATCAACTAATCAACTAATTAAATTGAGCAACTAATTAAAGTAAGCGGCAACGAATTAAATTAATGAATCAATTAATTTTGATCTTATCTTTTTTATAAGGTTACAATAAATGATAATCCGCCTGAAAATTGGTGATTACTTTTGCCGCCGTTGAATATTTTTTCATCAAATTTATCATAACGGATTTCTGGTTTTACAGTCAAGGATTTTGATATTGCCCAATTTGCGCCTAATGAAAGATTGGTATGATTTTCATTAGGTAACAAAAGCCCCGTCGCAATACCGCCAATATAATGCGTATATTCGACACGACCTCCAAGCGTCAACTTGTCGCTGTATTTGTACGTCAATTCCTGATTGATACCATAAGCGCCAAGATGCCCTTGCTTATTAATATTGTTGAGCGTCCACTCAAACGTATAATCCCACCGTTTGCCTAGATTGATACCTACAACAAACGATTGAATGAAATAATCATTGTCAAGATTATTAACGCCCACAACACGTTCATCCGATCCGATAATTGCGGCATATTTTAAGTTTATACGTTTGCTTAACTGATAATTAAATCCGCCAAGAAAACCGCCATTGTCAGACGAGTCAAAAGTAACGCCGCGTAACAATGCGTCTTGCGTATCAATTCCATTTGTCCATCCGCCAAAAACCGACAAACGTTTGTTTACCGTCCACGTTGCCAAAATACCACTCTGCGTCGCCGGATATAATCCAGCCGCCGACGGCAACGTGTAAAAAAATCGATACGGCGAGACCGGCGAATTACTACCAAACGGCGTCAGGAATTTACCTACTTTGATGTTAAAATTTTGATAACCGGCTTCAAAATAAATTTGCCCTAACGCTGAATAATAATCGCCCGTTCCCCAACTTCCACTGCCCGCATAAGTACCCGCGCGATTGCCGCCATGACCGGCGCCGAATTCCAGCCCCGCCGATTGCAACAAAATCGCATCCGTACCAAACGCAAAATCAAAATGAACCCCATAATCCCAACCACGACGCGCATCGATATTACGACCGCCGCCAATAATTAGTTGATTCACTTGAACCGAACTATGCCGAGCGTTAATCAACGGCAACGTGTTACCGCTAGTTATGTTGTACTGACCTGGCTTACTAAACACGCCTTCGGCATAACTATCCGTTTGACCAAACTCATTGGAAAACACGCCCATCTGAAATACAGTGTACAACCCCCACGACGATTTCGGCTTACTACCACAAATCGCATCGCAAGGATCAACCTCCTCAACAGGAACGCACAAATCCGAACATACCGGATCGCACGGATCGCGAAATCTGTCAAATATACTCGCATTGGCGTTGACCTGCATAAAAAATAAAATCACAACAATCGTTGCAATCCCAAGACACGTAACGTATGCCTTGTTAAAAAAAATGTTCTTCATTTTAATACTCTCCATTCTGTTTATTGATATTAAATTTTTCAAACGACTTCGCAATTTTTCGTACAAAAAATATCCCTACGAAACAAACAATCACACTGATCGTAAAAAATGAATCGTATTCATACGGAATATTTTTAAACTGTTCTTACTTGAATTCGCATTTATCGCCGCATTACCTACAAATTTGACGACAGGCTTTGACGCTCTTAAATTGTTCTTACTTAAATTTAAATTTACATTCGCCTGCCACTATCCGACGACAGGCTTTGACACTTTAAAATCAATAAATTTCAAGTACGAGCAATTACATTGATGAATTTCAAGTACGATACGTATTACTATCACGTATTTCAAATTTCAGTTCGCGACCGTCTGTTTACTATTAGGAAAGACAGACTCGACGCTTTTGAATCGCCCAATCGCAAGGACGATCAATCTTACAAAACGTTACTAAAACCAGACGATCAAAATTACAAAAAACGGACGCCAATTAAGTAAACCGCAATACGTTTAATTTAACCGCCAAATCTTAACGCGTGTTTTGTACTCGCACGAAATCTAAAATACATATTGATAAAATTACGCAGTCCACGGGGTAGGAAAAGAACATCGTCCCAGATTAAAGATTTATCCAAAAAAAAATTACTCAACTCTACAACCAAAATATCCGCAAAAGAAAACGAAATACAAACAAAACATACAAACGATAAACACACATATATCACTAAATATCAGAACCAACCACAAAGTTTCACAAAATATATTCACACACTTAAATTTCGTAAACAAAAATCTTTTTAATCTGCATAATCTGATAATCGAATTAAAAGCGATCCGCAGATTACGCAGATTAGAAAGATTTTTTAGGGACGGATTGAAGGATCGCGGGCGTCCCGCCTGCATGCGGTTGTACTCAACCGCTAATGAGCGAGGTTTAACATCTGGGCGTTTTTAAAAATTCATTTCTGTCCCGTTAGGGACAACATGTTGGTAGAAAAGTAAGGTCAAAAATATATTTGTCCCGTTAGGGACAACATGTCAATACAACCTTAACCTTTATTGCGTCCTTAACGGGACGCTAAAAATTTGTATCATTTTTTTCTACCAACATGCTGTCCCTAGCGGGACAAATATTTATTGTTACAAAAAATACCGGATCGAAGGCGTCCCGCCTGCATTCAAGGATCGCGGGCGTCTCGCCTGCATGCGGTTGTACTCAACCGCCAATGAGCGAGGTTTAATATCTCAACAGCCTTTTGGTTTGCCTATCGGCAAAGTGCAGGCGGGACGCCCGCGATCCGTTGGTCTGTGATTCAATTTAAAAACGATCCGCAGATTACGCAGATTAAAAAGATTATTTTAAATTTGAAATCAAAATCTTTAATTCCGAATTAAAAAAAAAAACCGCCTACCTACGAGGTAAACGGGCCAAAGGGTAATTAGAATGTTCGTCAAGTTGCAAAATTATTCGCTTTGATATTCTCTAAAAATTTCATTTGCTAAAGGATCGCGGGCGTCTCGCCTGCAAGCGGTTGTATTCAACCGCAAATGAGCGAGGTTTATATCTCAACAACCTTTTTGTTTGCCTTTCGGCAAAGTGCAGGCGAGACGCCCGCGATCCGTCGGTCTGTGATTCAATTTAAAAATGATCCGCAGATTACGCAGATTAAAAAAGATTATTTTAAATTTGAAATCAAAATCTTTAATTCCGAATTCCGAATTCCGAATTCCGAATTAAAAAAAAAAGCCCGCCTACCTACGAGGTAAACGGGCCAAAGGGTAATTAGAATGTTCATCAAGGTGCAAAATTATTCGCTTTGATAGTCTCTAAAAATTTCATTTGCTAAAGGTAGGCGATGTTTCGCCGAAACATCGCAATACGTATGAAATGATTATTAAACTTTAATAATTCATAACGTATAAAATAAATATATTTTCGACATTATAAAATATTAAAATTTATT
>JAISLW010000493.1 GCA_031277105.1 Planctomycetaceae bacterium
GTCTCGCCTGCTTTTCAGGATCGCGGGCGTCTCGCCTGCATGCGGTTGTACTCAACCGCTAATGAGCGAGGTTAAAATCGCAACAGCCTTTTTGTTTGCCTTTCGGCAAAATGCAGGCGGGACGCCCGCGATCCGTTGGTCTAGCCTGCTTTTCAGGATCGCAGGCAACATGCCTGCAAAAAAATGAATGCAGGCGCTAAAGGATCGCACTCGCCGCAGGATCGCGGGCGTCTCGCCGGCATGCGGGTGTACTCAACCGCTAATGAGCGATTTTTTGATCTCAAGCGCCTTTTTGTTTGCCTTTCGGCAAAATGCAGGCGGGACGCCCGCGATCCGTTGGTCTCGCCTGCTTTTCAGGATCGCAGGCGGGACAGGAGGGGCAATTTTTTTATTTACAAAATTTTTTTTGTTTCATTTATCTTGTGAGTTTCTTGTTAATAATATAGTGGATTTTATTTTTTTTGAAATCATGTCTTTTTTTAACTTGGAATGTGGAATTATTTTTAACAAAAATTGTACGATTCAGTTGAATTTTTATTTTGAATTTATTTTCGGCAACCTTATTTTAACCTAATTTTTCTGAACAAAACAACCTCAGTAGAAAATGAATCCTCCACATCGCAACCTCATTACCTTATTAAAAAATTAGGCAATGAGGTTTGTTTTTGGGGATGGTATTTTCTACTGAGGTTGTTTTGTAAAGAAAAATAAGGTAAGGATGAGGTTTTCTAAATGAGGAATTAAATAAATGAAAATTTTAGAGTCGCCCACATTAATTTTGAAAGCAAAATCTTTAATTCCGAATTCCGAATTTCTTCCGATTTTCCAGTTTATTCTGATTTTTCCGGTTTTTGGCTTATGTAAATTTTGGGAATTTGGGTAAAGAATTTTGTTTTGTGTTTAATTGTGGGTTATATTGTGTTGGGTTTATTATGTGGTAAGCCTTTATTTTTGGTCTGGGGCGTGGGGTTTTTGGGAGATGTGTTTATTTAATCCTGCGTTTTAATGTTTTACGGGCTGGAAATAATATTGTGAGATTGTCCCAATTTTTTTGCTCAGACTTTTTGTTTAATTTTTTGCGGCGGGTTTCCTGTTTTTTGTTTAATTTGTGGATTAGCGGGGAATTTGTTGTGGTTTGAGTGGAGTTGGGTATTTTAACATCCCCCTTTTTTAATGAGGAAAGTAAAATGACTGGACTTTATGTCGCATCGAATCCGACGGCGTTGTCGTCGCAATTTAGTTTAGTCTCGAGTATGGGCGGTCTTGCGGATACACTGGAGCGTCTGAGTACTGGGCTAAAAATCAATTCTGGTAAAGACGATCCTGCGGGATTGATTGCCAGTTCAATGTTGAAGGCGGAAATCACAGGCACGACGAAGGCGATTACTAATACGCAACGTGCGATAAGTATGATTTCTACCGCTGATAGTTCGTTAGGTCAGATCAATAGTTTGTTGACTGACATTAAGGGTTTGGTTGTCGAGGGCGCTCAATCGGGAACGATGAATGCAGCGATGATTGAGGCGAATCAGATGCAGATAAACGCCTCTATTGAAGCGATTGACAGAATCGCAAAACAGACAACTTATAACGGGCAAAAATTATTGGACGGCTCGTTAGGGTTTAGAACCCGCACCACCGCCAATACTGCCGACCCGAATAATTTAGGATATTCCGACCTACAAATAAATTCCGCAAACTTCGGAACGTCAGATAAAGTAGGCGTTGATGTTCACGTGCAAGAAACCGCAAGACGCGGAACCTTGTATTACAACGGTACAGGCGTATCGCAAAAAACTACGTTTGATGTTACAGGAAGCGGAGGAACGCAATCCTTCACCTTTGGCGCCGGCGCCACAAACACGCAAATGGCGGAAGAAATTAACAGATATGCGGACTCTACGGGAGTAAGAGCATCCGTTGAAGGGTTAGCGTCGCGAGGAACAGTCGTAATGTCCTCTGCCGGAGACAACAATGACATCGTTATTACCGCAAAAGAAAATGGAAAAGATCAAGGTAATTACGCTTTCAAAATCGTTTACGGCGACCAAGAGAACGCAAGAGTTACGCAAAAAGCTACCTCTACTTCGCAAGGAGTCGTCGAAGTCATGTTGCAACGCTCATATCACAAAAGCTACGAAAACTTCGCAGGAATACTAGACATCGATGTAAACACAGGAAGTAACGCCACAAAAACAGCTGTTTCAATGATAAAAGGCGATTCTACAGGCGCCACTTATTACGAAAAAAATACTGCTATTTCCGCTATTTCAGAAGACGGTACAAAGTCAATTACTATGACTGGTAGCGATGATGTTGTTTTTGTAAGCGGGAATACCGAGAGGACATCTTGGACAGAGATTTCAAAATTGAACGGGTGGACAATGGAGATTATTGACAACGCATCAGACCAAGCCGGAGTCGATTATGAATCAAAAACTATCAGAGCAAGGCAAGATAACGCAGAAGACATAGTCAGAGCGTTAAATGCTATCGCATTCGATGGCGATGATATTGTTCAAAGTTTTACAGCTGCTTCAAATCCATCAACAGTATCCGCAACAGGAATTGAGTTTAAAGATGAGCATGGTAAAGTTATCTTTAACTTGACTCAATCCGGCGCGAAGTTTATACCAGCAGATTCAGGTCCACCACCAATACCAGAACACTTCCAATTTGCCATTGGTGACAAGTTTGAACTTGGCGGTGGCGGCGCTGCGAATGAGTTACAGGTAACTTATGCTGAAGGCGCTACTGTTGAAGAGATTCAAACTGCGATTAACAAAACGGGTAATGCTACTGCGGCTTTGGCGAAAGGCGTTGACGGTTCGCAATTGGTTAAGAACTTGATACAATCACCGTCGCGTGTTTCGGGCGAAAGCGTTTTGAGTAAAACTACATCGAATGCTACCGCTTCGCATGTTGTCGAATTGATCAACAACAAACTAGGCAGTATGTTTGATGCGGCGTTGTTATCGGGCGATTCGGGATACGGTTTAGTTAGTTTCATGGATGCGGCAGTGGATTACGGAGACGTTAATCTTGATAATGCGTTGAGATTTACGGGCATGGACGACGGACCGATTGTTCGTTTAACTACAACGGACGCAAACGGAAATTATGTCGCAAATCAAAAATTAAGCGCAAGATTAATCAATCCAACTTCTGACGATATTAAAGCAGGAAAACACACGCCGATCCTACAAATTAACCTCGCTACTGATTCAAGCGGTAATTCAACCACAACCGCAAAGGATATTGTAGCGTTGTTTGAATCGCTCACGCCGGAACAAACCGGAGGCGTTAGCGTCTCGTTATTACTACCGGACGGCGTTGATCCGAATGGTAGAATTTGGACGGTCGATAGTTGCGGAAATGAAAAACTTATCGAAAACTGCGACGCTGATTACGGAAACGGTATCGTAAAACCAACTGGAGACCCTGGCGATTGTATCGTTCAACAAAGCGACCTACTACTATTAGGCGTAGGACAAAAAGCTGTGTACTCAAACGCAGCCGCAAAAATTAACGCCGCAAAACAACCAATTCATGATTTTGCCGCAACTAATTCAACACATAAAACGTCAAACGGTGTAGGATTCACAAAAGATGGTCAAATACTTGAATTAACAACAGCTACCGCAGCTTATGATGGTGCTGGCGTACAAGCCGGTGCAGATGTCGGATCATTACTGAACGGGGTAAACCTGGTGATTAAAGCTGCAGAAACTGCTACTGGACATGAAAGTGCCGCATTTGATGCAAAAACTGGAACATTGACCTTGACACTTGCTGGTAGTTCTGCTACTATCGCGGCTGGTGGTGATTTGACAGCAGCAATAAACGCTGCATGGGCAGCTGGTGCTACTACAGTATCGGATCAAATCAGAGCATACAACGGTTCTCACAGCGCATTTAAAGGTACTAAATTATTTGCGGATAATTCCATATCGACTGCAAATGCCGATACTCTTGAAAATATATTTGGCAAAGATGGTGTGATGTTCAAGATGAACGGTGGCGAGACGACTGGCGATGTTATTGAGTATCAAGGTATAACGAAAGCCACTACTAACAGTCATACAGTAACGATAGAGACGGATCGTATGACTTCGGCGTTGAATGGCGTATCGTTTACGTTTACTAATAATGCTGCGGAGGCTGGATTTAATAATGATACAGGGGAGTTGAAAGTATTTTTGAGTCCAGAGACGCTAACCGAAACGAAGGCAGGTAATTTGAGTAAACTTGTCAACGAGGCAGTCAACGGCGCTATTGCGTCAAACTGGGAAGGCATTCGTTACTACACCGGAACCAGCGACACCGGCGCAGAAGTTACGGTAAACACCGGAGCAACAACAGCCGCAGAACTGTTCGCATTTGGTGCGCCAGGTAACACTACTAGCAAACCAGTATTACAGATTCCGCCGTCCAATGCAGTTGGTTTAGCCGGACAACAGCGTGGCGGTTCGGTAGCGGATCCTGCGCTTATAATTAAAGCCGTCAATCCAGATACAGAGAAGACTAAATATTCTGGTACGCGAATTGTGATGCAACAAGATGATAATTTGCAAGAAAGTACAAAAACAGACGCTTACGTGAATGTTGAATATGACGAGGCTACTAACACGTTGACGATTAAGGCGAACACAAAGTCGCTACAAAGCAGCACGCAAGGCGGCGTTTACGCAGACGTTTTAGCAAAAGCATTGAACAACAATGCCGATTTTAAAGCGCTATTTGAAGCCGTTGCGCCGTACAATAACCCAACTGGTAATGCAACTGATACTACCAAAGATAGTTCTGGTAATCAGGTGGATCTTGATCCTACAAATGCAGATGATTTGAGAGTACTGAATAGTCGGCGGACGGTAGCGTTTGATAGTGCATTGACGGCACGTACAGAGATGATACGCGGTTACATGATAACATCGGCAGAGAATAAGGGCGGTAGCGGGACTTCTCACGGAGTTGCTATGACTGGTAATAACGATGACAACCAGCGTTTGAAGTTGGAGGCGACCGAGACCGGTAGCCGTAACTTTGTACAAGTCAGCGTTGCTCAAGGCAGTTTCACGACCTATTGCCCTCAAGGAAATCAACTCAATTACCTTGCCGGTAAAGACGCTGTAGCGACGATCAACGGATTAGCGGCTTCGGCGGATGGTAATAAAATATCAGTTGACTCTGCTGATTTGTCGTTGTCGTTAAATATAGAAAACCGTGTTGGCTATACCAGTTTCAATATTACCGGCGGCGGCGCTATCCTACAACTAGGTCCAAACGTTGTCTCCGCACAACAAATGCGATTAGGCATCGGCTCAATGCTTTCCACACAACTGGGAGGCTCAAACGGTAAACTGTTCCAACTCAAAACCGGAGGAAACGCCGACCTACAAAAAGGCGAACAAGCAAGAGTTCTAGCAGACGCAATCGTCAACGACGCTATTACGTATGTTGCGAAAACAAGAGGACGATTAGGCGCTATACAAAGAAGTTCTTTGGAACCAAACGTTGCAATGTTGCAAGACTCCTTGTTAGCCTTAACTGAAGCGAACCAGCAAATCGAAGAAGCCGACTTCGCCGAAGAATCCTCAAACCTCACAAGATACCAACTACTAATACAATCCGGCATGCAAGGACTTAGCTTGGCAAACCAATTACCACAATACGCAGCAAGCTTAATAAGAGGTTAAAAACTAATTCAGAATTTGAAAAAATTCAGAATTAAAGAAAAGAAGTCCGCAGATTAAACAGATTAAAAAGATTATTTTTACAAAAAATCTTTATAATCTGTGAAATCTGCGGACGCTTTTTTTTAATCTGTGTAATCTGTGTAATCTGTGGACAAAAAAATTTCGATCCACAGATTAAAAGGATTATTTTAATTTTGAAATCAAAAATCTTTAATATTGATACGATAACCTAGCGAAATTATCATATCAAAATTGTAATGCTCCATCTCATAACTTTTGCCGTTTGTGGCAACTGTTCGGAATTTCCGAACAGTTGAATTTTCGTTCATATTGGCTTTAATTTATGACTATTCCTCTTTCTGCTAATTCTTTTATTTTTTGTTTAGAGCATTCGGGGCATCGGAATTGCGGGTGTTTATCGTTTAGGCGGTCGTAATTTTTTGTTTTTACTAATCTGAAACCTTCGCATGTTTTACCGCAAGATGCACAAACTATATTATCCCTAATTTCCCAAAGCGGATTAGTAAACTCTACTCGAAAAATAATACGGTCAACCCAAAAAAAGATCAAACCGCCAATAAAATTTGCAATTATCGTTACAATTATTCCGTTGTAATCACGCAACCACCACAAAACTATCGCCAATATCGGCGTCGAAAGTTGCCAACGAAATAAATAAAAAAAATACTTTCTCAATAATGGAATAAGCATATCTAAAATTAAAAAATAAAAGTTAAGGAAACCCCTAAAAAACACAAAAGGAAAATTTTAAACTATTCGTACTTGAGTTTTCGTTTACCTTCGCCTGCCTAGCTTTCGGACGGCAGGCTTTGACGCTTTTAAATCGCTGAATTTCAAGTACGAGCAGTATAATTGGAATCAAAACCCGCCATCTAAAAAACTAGGCAGACAACAATAAACGCAAATTCAAACGCTAACAGTTTAAAAAATTCTTCTCTGTAAACTCTGTAAACTCTAGAGGGCGGAATTATACTGTTTGAATACAGGTCGTCAATTGTGTTGTTAAAGTCAACTTCTAACAACCGCCTTTTTGTAACCTTATTTCAACCTAAATTTTTCTTTACAAAACAACATCAGTAGCAACAAAGCCCCCCAAACCACAACCTCATTGCCCTTTATGATGATTTTTATTTTAATAATGTAATGAGGTTAGGGAATTTCCGAATTAAAGAAAAGAAGTCCACAGATTAAACAGATTAAAAAGATTATTTTAATTTTGAAATCAAAATCTTTAATTCCGAATTAAAGAAAAGAAGTCCGCAGATTAAACAGATTAAAAAGATTATTTTAAAAAATCTTTATAATTTGCGTAATCTGCGGATCGTCTTTTTTGGAAGTTCCTATTATTCTATTTTTATCGATTTTACTAATTATTCCGATTAAATTGTCCGATAAGAAAGAAGAGGTTCCGAAAATCTCTAGTTACAAAAACAAAATCAATTAAACGACGCCTCAAAATTGCACAATGCAATTCTTTATTAACTTACGGCAATTTTAAACTGTTCGTACTTGAATTTGCGCTTTACATTCGCCTGCCTAGCTTTCGGACGGCAGGCTTTGACGCTTTTAAATCGCTGAATTTCAAATACGAAACGTTTATTCAAAATTGTCAAAAATTTATTTTCGTCCTTAAACAATGCAAAAAGAAATAATCCGAAACGGAATTTTTGTTACGACAAAAAATCCAAATAAAAAATTATCACAACAAATAAATTACAACAATGCCGCTATAAATATTCGCGCGGCGTTGTTGTTGATGATTATTTTGTGTTTATTTTACGTTAATTTTGCGGGAATTGCGGACGTAAAAATTTACGCCGACGAACAAGAATCGCCTTTTGCACAAGAACCTAAAACACAAAAAATAATACAAACAGAATCAACCCCCAAAACTGAACCCGCTGTCAACACTGAATCCACAACACAAACAGAATCTAAAATAATAACAACGCCAAAAAATATAACGGCGCCAGAACCCATAACGACAACAGAACCCATAACGACAACAGAAATCATAACGTCAACATCAACGTCAACATCGCCGATAACAGAGGCGATTGAGATTGTTAAACTTTATGAATATGCGAAAAATAAGAGTCGCGTGCCGGTGATTTCTTGTTTGGATATTGACCGTAGCGGCAAGTTGCTTGCAGTTGGCGGCGACGATCACAAGGTTCGATTTTGGGATATTGAGAAGCGTAATTTTGTAATGCAAGTTCACGATCACCTTGATTGGGTGCGCGATCTTGCGTTTAACAATGACCGTTCGAAACTTGTAACAATTGCACACGACGGTCAAATTCAAATTTGGAACGTACAAGACGGGAAGTTACACGCTTCAGTTAAAGAAAAAATTTACGGATTACAAGGCGTAACGTTTAGTCCGGACGGTTCAAAAATCGCCGTTTGCGGTTTCAATAAATTCGTGCAAATTTATAACGCTAAAAACGGAAACTTAATCGCAAAACTTGAAACAACCGAAACAGGAAATCGCACGACGTTATTTTCGCCCGACGGTTCGTTGCTTGCCGTTGCCGGACGAAACGGAACAATACGAATTTGGAATACAAATAATACGGATATATTTAAAGACGTTAAAGCGAGCAGACGCAGAATTAACGCAATTGCGTTCAGTCCGGACGGGTCAAAATTAGCAGCCGGAGGCGACAGTCCGTTTATTGTTATAATTAACCCGATTGCGGGAAAAAGAATAAAACGTTTACCGGAAAGACCAGGAAAAACTTTTGCTATCGTTTTTTGTAACAATAATATCATCGCTTCAGGCGAAAGCGATAACGCAATCAGAATCTGGGATATTACGCAAAAAAATCTAATAACGACGCTAGTCGGACACACCGGAACTGTTGCAACTATGGTATTTGACAAAGAAAAAAATTGCCTCATCTCCGGCGGCTTCGATACCTCAATCAGATTTTGGAATATAGCAAACGAAAACAACACGCAAAATAATATCACAAATTCAACAAACAAAATTATACAACTTTACCCAACACAACCGCCGCCAAAATTAGCGTCAAAACAAGAAAAAGAAATTAAGGAATAAAAGTTAGTTTTTTCGTAAACGTTCACTAAATTGAACAGACGGGAGAGAAAATTCGGGATTCAGAATTATTTAAAATAATCTTTCTAATCTGTCTAATCTGCGGATCGAATTTTTTTGTCCACAGATTACGCAGATTATACAGATCGTACTTGAAATTCAGCGATTTAAAAGCGTCAAAGCCTGCCGTCCGAAAACTAGGCAGGCGAAGGTAAACGAAAACGCAAGCGCGAACAGTTTAGTTGCCAAAAATATTCGCCCTGATAAGGGCGTAACTTTCATAACCGCAGGTCTGCGACCTGCGGTTAAAAGCCGCACATAATTTCTGCCCTGAAAGGGCAGGACTTTATTGACATTATTTAACGCAAAATGTCCTGCCACTATCGGGGCAGAGTTTTGTATGGATTTTTAACCGCAGGTCAAAGACCTGCGGTTATGAAAATTCCGTCCCTATCGGGACGAAGACAAAACAATCGGGACGAAGACAAAACAACAAAAACATACATTAAATAACTCATGTTACGCAAGCGCGAACAGTTTAAAAAGATTATTTGAAATTTGAAATTAAATTTGAAGAGAACATAGAGAG
>JAISLW010000494.1 GCA_031277105.1 Planctomycetaceae bacterium
GTTTCGCCGTTGTGTTTATTTTTGGGCCGCAACACGTATAAAACAATTATTAAATTTTAATAATTCATAACGTGTAAAATAGATGTATTTTATACGTTGTGAAATAATAAAATTTATTAGCAACATAAAATCTAATGCGGCGTTTCGGCACGGTGTTTGATTTTTTTAGCCGCCTACCTGGACAAATGAATTTTTAGAGACGCCCTCATTTTTTTCTACCAACATATTGTCCCTAACGGGACAAATATTTATTGTTACGAAAAATACCGGATCGCAGGCGGAACGCCTGCATCACAGGATCGCGGGCGTCTCGCCTGCAAGCGGTTGTACTCAACCGCTAATGAGAGAGGTTTTGATCTCAAGTGCCTTTTTGTTTGCCTATCGGCAAAGTGCAGGCGGGACGCCCGCGATCCGTTGATCTCGCCTGCATTTTAGGATCGCAGGCGCTTCAGAATCGCAAACATTTCGCCTGGTGTTTCTTCAGATTCGCAGGCGGAACGCCTGCATCCCAGGATCGCGGGCGTCTCGCCTGCAAGCGGTTGTACTCAACCGCCGATGATCGAGGTTTAATATCTCAACTGCCTTTTTTGTTTGCCTTGCGGCAAAGTGCAGCCGAGACGCCTGAGATCCTTTTTTGTAACAAAAAAATTGTCTCACTTGTCCCACCTATCCCTCAAAAATTACCAAATACGTAATTTGCTAAAAAAATTCCGTGAACGGTTACTGAAATTTATTGATTTAAAAGCGTAAAAGCCTGCCGCACGAAATCTGGTCATGCGGCGATAAACGCAAATTAACATGAGAACAGGTTACAAATACTCCATATTATTTTGTTGTAATTTTTGTTCCGCGATCAACAGTAAAATCAAAAACTTTATTTTTTCCGTCCACAGTGAACGTTAGACCGGATGATTGCGGGTTTGCATATTTTTTATCTACTAACAATCCATTGCCTATTTCTGTTCCGCTGACATAGACGTTGTATGTTCCTTTTGGGATTCCATCGGTCTGTTTTACAGAACCGACAACATATTTACCGTTTTTACCGATTTCTCCACGAGCCAAAAAAGTCGAAGTCTCAAAGCATACAACTCCATACTCCAACGCCGAACCGTCATCAGAATAAGTAACGCGTCCGCTTAACGGAAACTTATTACCGCAACCATTGAAGAGAATAATAAAGGTAAATAAAAACAATAATGTTATTGTATATTTCATAATAATAATTTTTGTAATAAATTTATGTCCCCTGTGGGACTTGATTGTTATTGGAAATTGGTTTTTAACTGTTTGTACTTTAATTTTCGTTTACCTTTGCCTGCCTAAATTTGGGGCGGACAAGTTTTGACGTTTTAAATCATGGAATTTCAAGTACGAGCAGGTATATTTTTACGGCAATATTTTACGGCAATGCTACAAAAGCGCCGTCATTAACGATGATAAATTGTTCAAGCAAAGTTGCCGGAACAGTTATGTTGATTCCGCGTACCGAACCGTCGCCAAGCAGAAAATTGCTTATTCCGGTATGATAAGAACCGAAAGAGTAATTATTTGGACCTTGCGTATCTGCGGTATAAGCATTCGGACCTGTAGCAATTGGTTTCGGATTACCTTGAACCCATCCGCGTGCAACTCCATAAACGCGGTTAGAAAAAAAAGCCTGATCGTCGGCATACCAACACTCTTGTTCCCATGTAGGCGTTAATTTTCGACCGGCAATACCGAGTCTATTGATAGGAATATGTTTGTCTCCAAGTATCAATTGATTAGTTAATCCGTCGCTCCACCACGAAAAACTATCGCGTGAAATCCATGAACGCATATTGCCAAAACCTGATCCCCACTGTGCTGACCGAATTGGCCCAACATAAGTAGTAGGATCTTCTCTGTTTGAACTAGAATATGTTCTCCCGTCATCTGAAAACCAATAATAACCCCAAATATATGTTGAGATTCCAGAAATCGCATAATCGCTTATCGGACCGCCGCACCATTGCGTAGTATATGCCGAATCTGCCGGATCGGTAACGCGAGGTTTAGAAAGTCCCGAACTCCTGCCTCTACTAGGACAAGTAAACAACGATATTGATCCAAGTTGTTTTTGATTAAGTGGAGATGTGCCGGCGTTGAGAGATTCCCACCATGTTCTGTCGAAAGTCGTACCGGAGATACTTCTCTCTGTCGTATCAAAAGAGCAAAGCGTATCATACAAAGGCTGCTGCTCAATATAAGGAAATAACAAAACTAAAGCGGTTGGATGTCCGTGATTATCTGTTGAAGGCGTAACCATTGGAACAACGCCATTTTGTGCATCGTGAAAATTATGAATTGCAAGTCCTAATTGTTTAATGTTGTTAGCGCATTGCATTCGTCTTGCCGCTTCACGGGCAACTTGAACAGCCGGCAATAAGATCGCAATTAATACGCCGATAATCGCAATTACTACTAAAAGTTCTACCAATGTAAAACCAAAAAATGTTAGAGAATTTTTTGAGGAGAAGTTGAAAGTTTTATCGAAAAAATTGTCTTTACTGTAATTTTTTGCGATTTTGATCTTTCCGGCCCCCCCCCCCCCTGCCTATCTTAACATTTTTATCGTCTATTTTAACTTTTTGATTCTCAATTTTGACTTCGGCAGAGAATGAGCCGGAAACTGAATTTGTGTTTTTCATTTTTTTGTTCTCCTAAATTAAATTTGTTTTTAGACAATTTTTGTTACAAAAAATTGCGAAGGAACGCAGCAGTCCCGTCTGCAAGTTACCAACAGCAACCAATAAAACGGTTGAGGTAAAAAACTCCATTACTACGGTTGAATACAACCGCATGCAGACGAGACGCCTGCGATCCTTCCAACGATTTATCGTTACGAAAATTGTCCTGTTGTAATTTTTCCATCCGTCAAAAAATACAACTCAATAAACTACTTCTAAACGCAACAAAAATTTTAACCTAAAATCTAAAAATATTCGCTCGCTAATAAATTCCCATTAACCGGCAAATATAACGGTTAAACTGCGTGAATTATATCTGTTTGCAAACCGTATGCCAAAGAAAAAACCGACTTGAGTTTTTGTTGTTTGCAATAAGAAAATTAAAATTGAGACGAATAAAATATATTTAAAATTTCACTTGAAATTATAGTTTCTTTTGATTATTTGCTAAAAATAAAAAATGAATTTTTTTTAATCAAAAAAATTTTTGAAAATTTATTTTTTACAATTTGATAATTCCTAATTTAACCTTTAAATATGACAGTTAGCATATCCGGTCGTCAAATATCACGGCTTTGCCGCTACCAAAAAATTAAACGCATCAAAAATGAATCCACAGATTAAAAAAAAGATACCTTCTAAAAAACAACTTTTCATTTTTTATTAACCGCCGAAAACACAGAGAACACAGATGAAATTTTTTAATTGGCGTACTAATTGACTTATTTGATCTGTTATGTATATTTTTGTGCGATTTTGCGGTTTGTAATTATTCAGCGGCATATTTTTTTGGATCGAAAAATTTTTTGTTTATATTAGGAAAAAATTTACAATTATCGTTACAAAAAATAATTACTAATGCTGAATAATTACAAAAAAACTACCCCATACAATTAGGGTGTTAAAAAAAGTTTTCAAACGAATTTTCCAGATTTTACAATTTATTTTGATCAATTTTTAACACACTATCCCTACTCCCTAAATTACGATGACAGACGAAAAAGATAATCGGAGCCGTAATGAATTTGATGATGCGTTGCGTGGTTATTATCATGATCACGACGAGGTTCGTCCCGATGAGTTGACGGATTATAAGTCGTTGACGGCTGAAACTGTCGGTTCTTTGATACTCGGTTTCTTGTCTATTTTGATTTTTATCAGTATTCTTTTTTTAATATTTCCCGTAATGGGAATCGTAATTGGCATTATTGCAATTCGTAAAATATTAAATGCGCCGGAGGCGCTTAGCGGCTTGGGTATTGCTAGCGTCGGCGTAGCGCTTTGCGTCTTATTTGCAATCGGCGGCGTCTATTATCAATATAGCGTCAATTCATACGAAATCCCAATGGGTTACGAAGAAATTACTTTTGAGTTTCTTGCCGAAGACCCGCGAACAGGACAAATTAAACCTGAAATAATTTTACTCGCCAACGCTACACAACAAAACGAGTCGCGCATTTTTATTGAAGGATTTATGCAACCTACGCGAAATATGAATAACATTACAGAATTTCTAATCGGCGCAACGCCAGAACGAAGTAAATTCGCACCGCCAAAACCAACAAAAACAGAATTTATAAAAGTAAGATTAACAGGCGACTTGACAACTTCATACAGAAATTCACTCGTCGGAGTCGGCGGCGTCTTACATGTTAATCTTAATCCAGAACCTGGAGAATTAGTTTACAGAATCGAAGCAGATTTTATTAGGTAAAAACGAATTAGATAAAAGCGGCGTAATTGATTTTTAATTGCGGCTCTTTTTTAAGATACGTTTAAGTTTATTATTTACAATGCACGATCATCAATATTTTATGCGTTATGCGATTGCCGAAGCTCAAGCCGCCGCCGAAGAAGGCGAAGTTCCAGTCGGCGCAATAATCGTACACAATAACCAAATTATCGCCGCCGCACACAACCAACGCGAACAACTAAAAGACCCAACAGCACACGCCGAAATGATCGCAATTACACAAGCAACAGAATCTTTCAATTCATGGCGACTCGAAAATTGTACAATTTACGTTACGCTTGAACCTTGCCCAATGTGCGCAGGCGCTATTTTACAAGCAAGAATTAATACAGTCGTTTACGGAACAAACGATCCAAAATCCGGCGCCGTAAATTCACTATTTAATTTGCTAAACGATCAAAGATTAAATCACCGTTGCAACGTCGTTGCAGGCATATTAGCCGAACAATGCGGAACAATACTAACCGAATTTTTCAAAACAAAAAGATAATGAGAAAGAACGCAGACGGAACACCCGCAATCCTGAAATACAGGCAAGACCAACGGATCGCGAGCGTCTCGCCTGCAATTTGCCGAAAGGCAAACAAAAAGGCTGTTGAGGATATAACCTCGCTCATCGGCGGTTGAGTACAACCGCATGCAGGCGAGACGCCCGCGATCCGACATTTTTTGTAACAATAAATATTTGTCCCGCTAGGGACAACATGTTGGTAGAAAAAAATGATACGAATTTTTAGCGTCCCGTTAAGGACGCAATAAAGGTTACGGTTGTATTGACATGTTGTCCCTAGCGGGACAAATATATTTTTGACCTTGCTTTTCTACCAACATGTTGTCCCTAATGGGACATAAATGAATTTTTAGAGACGCCCAGATGTTAAACCTCGCTCATTAGCGGTTGAGTACAACCGCTTGCAGGCGAGACCCCCGCGATCCGGGGGTGCAGGCGGGTCGCCTGCGAATCTGACGAAACACCAGGCGAACTGTTTGCGATCCTGAATCGCCTGCGATCCTGAAATGCAGGCGAGACCACCGGATCGCGGGCGTCTCGCCTGCAAGTTGCCGATAGGCAACCGATAAAGCGGTTACGATCAAAACCTCTCTCATTAGCGGTTGAGTACAACCGCTTGCAGGCGAGACGCCCGCGATCCTGGGATGCAGGCGAGACGCCTGAGAATCTGAAGAAACACCAGGCGAAATGTTTGCGATCCTGAAGCGCCAGCGATCCTGGAATGCAGGCGAGACGCCCGCGATCCTGCAAACGATTTTTTGTTACAAAAAACTGTTCTCTAAATTTCTAAAAAACTACTCCCTACTCCCTACTCCCTAACCCCTATCAACTAACCCCTAAAATCTATCGCTTAAAATTTTCGTGAACGGTTACTATATTTTTTGGTCTTTTTGTAAATTTTGTATAAGTTATAGAGTTGCTAGCAGTGATCTGACGCGTATTTTTACGGCGCCTAGTTGTGCGCCTTCGTCTATTTTTAATAACGTATGAACCTTGTTTTTGTGCGCTAAAATTTCTTCAACTTGTTCCGCCGTTACCGCATCCAACCCACATCCGAAAGACGTTAATTGAACTAATTGGAAACTTGGCTGATTCGCTACAAACGTTGCCGCCCTGTATAACCTCGCATGATAACCCCATTGATCAATAACTCTCAACGGAAACATTAAATTTTGTCCTAGATTCGCAACAGAATCGCACGTTAAAACTGCTGCGCCACTAGCGACAATTATCTCCGGTATCCCATGATGGATCATTGGGTCTAAATGATACGGTCGCCCTACCAACACAATCGATACTCCATTTCCATTTTTGCCGTTCCCGCCGCCCGCTTCAACCGATTTTACATACTCCTCGCCCTTACTTCTTACTTCCCTTTTGTACTCTTCTTGCGTCTGTTTTGCTTTCGCTAGCGCTCGCTTGACTTCGCTAAATGAAACGTCAAAAGACTTGAACTCCTCATAAAGCCGCTTGCCCAAACATTTGGCGTCCGACGCAGGCAAGAAAGGCGAAATAAACTCTACCTTGCCATCGCGTATTTCGTCAATATTCAAACGCAATAACTCCGGATAAGACCCCACAACCGGACAATTATGAGTAAAAAGCGCATCCGAAAATTCACGTCGCTCAAACGGTAACGCCGGATAAAATATACGCCGCACCCCGCGGTCAACCAAGTTAATAATATGACCATGAGATAACTTCGCCGGAAAACAAAGCGTCTGCGACGGAATACTACTCAACCCCTTATTGTACAATTTCGGCGTCGATTGATCCGATAACACAACCCTAAATCCTAACTCCGTCAAAAAACCAAACCAAAACGGATACGACTCAAACATATTCAAAACACGCGGAATACCAACCTCGCCGCGAAACGCAACATGACTGTCAAGAGATTCATAAAAATTAAACAAACGGTCATATTGATAACGGAAAAAATTAGCCGTCTGAACCCGCCCCGCCCCGCAAGAATTAACGCCGCTAACACTCGACGTAACTTTCTTTGACCCGATATTCGCCCCGCCCGATAATCCGTCCAAAACTTTAACCGAAACATTGCTATTGCCCGAACCGGCGTCAACCGCAAACTTGCCCAGACCTCGCTCGCATTTATTACCCGAAACAAATATGCGATTGTCTGGAAAAGAATGAATCGCTAAAAGACATTTATTTGAACATCCGGCACAACGTTTCAACTTCGACTCCATCTTAAATGCAGGCAAATCATCACGCGAAATTATCCCCGAAACTAACTTGTCCGGTTGCGCCGCCGCACGCTCCTTCGCTATCAACGAAGCGCCAAAAGCGCCCATCATCCCAGCAATATCAGCACGATACACTTCACGGTCTATCAGAAATTCCAGCGCCCGCAACACCGCCGGATTATTAAACGTGCCGCCTTGAACCATCACGTTTTTACCTAGTTCGTTGAAATCGGTAATTTTCAGCACTTTGTAAAGCGCATTTTTTGCGACCGAATACGCCAGCCCCGCCGAAATATCCGCAATCGACGCATTCTCCTTTTGGGCTTGCTTAACTTTGGAATTCATAAAAACAGTACAACGCGTCCCTAGATCAATCGGCGATTTTGCAAATAATCCCTCCTTCGCAAACGAAACAATATCATAACCCAACGAACCCGCAAAAGTTTCCAAAAAGGAACCGCAACCAGACGAACACGCTTCGTTCAATATTATCTTGTCAACCTTGCCGTTTTTTATGCCGATACATTTTATATCTTGCCCGCCAATATCAAGAATAAACGAAACGTCCGGCACAAAATACCGCGCCGCCAAAAAATGCGCAAGCGTCTCAACCTCGCCGTCGTCTATACCCAACGCCGCCCTAAGTATCGTCTCGCCATAACCGGTAACACAACCGCGCCGTATCCGCGAATTTAACGGTATCCGCAAATAAATATCAGATACAATTTTCAAAACCGCATTTATCGGATCGCCTTCGTTTGTGCCGTACCATGTTGCGAGGATGCGCGAATTCGCATCGGTTAAAACAGCCTTCGTAGTTGTCGATCCCGCGTCAATTCCCAAAAACAAATCTCCCGCCGCCGTTGAAATATCAGCCCGTTCCGCCTTGATCTTATCGTGCCGTTGAATAAATTTGTCATATTCATATTGTGAATTAAACAACGGCATTAACCGCGCCGTTTCTTCATATTCGCTGTGGTCAAGTACGTTATTTACCCGCGAGCAGAGGTCGGCGGCAGATATTGCGTTGTCGTTTTCGGACAATATAGCGGCGCCAAGAGCGACGTAATAATGAGAATCATCCGGCACAATTATACAATTCTCATCCAACCCTAACGTTTCCTTAAATCGCTTACGCAACTCCGGCAAAAAATGCAACGGACCGCCTAAAAACGCAGCAGGACCGCATATCTTACGACCGCACGCAAGTCCGCCAATCGTTTGATCGACTACGGCTTGCAACACGCTAGCGGCAACGTCTTCGCGAGAAGCGCCCTCGTTCAAAAGCATCGTTACGTCGGATTTCGTAAACACGCCGCAACGCGCCGCTATCGGATAAATCGTCTTATGACGAGACGCAAGATCATTTATTCCCGCAGCGTCCGTTTGAAGCGTTACGGCAATTTGATCTATAAACGCCCCAGTGCCGCCGGCGCAAGTCTCATTCATACGCTGGTCAATACTGCCGCCAAGAAATGTTACCTTAGCGTCTTCGCCGCCTAATTCTATCGCAACAGAAGTCTGCGGTATAAACGTCGTTATCGCATGCAACGCCGCAACAACCTCCTGCACAAACGGTATGCCCAACTTTTGAGATACGCCTATGCCCGCAGAACCCGTCATCGCAAGCGTGAATACCTTATCGGGAAATACTTGAAATACCTCAGATATAAGATTCGATAACGCTTGAAAAACACCAGAAAAATGACGCGTATAACGCGACCAAACTATCTTACGCGCCGCAGCGTCAAAAACAACCGCCTTCACCGTCGTCGAACCAACATCCAAACCGAGACAAAATTGAGGACTGGCGTCAGAACCTGATTTAATTGATAACATCTTGTATTATTGTTATTGGACGATAGGGAAATATACGAAATCACTCACACTTGAATTTACACAAAAAAATTAACCGTTCACGAATATTTAAACGCTAGGTTGTAGTGGTTAAGGTGTAGGAGTTAAGGGGTAGGGAATAGGGAGTAGTTTTTTGTAAGGGCGTCTCTAAAAATTCATTATTGGGAGAACCGATCTATCATTCGATGTTTTTCTAAAATTTTAAACTGTTTAAAACGCATTATTCTAATCTTTCTAAAATGCGTATCAACCGCCCAGTTAATTTCAGAAAACAAAATGCAGAATACAAAATCAGATTTTTTGTAACGAAAATTATCTCTAATAGGAACCTTCTAAAAAACAAATTTATTTTTTATTAACCACTGAGAACACAGAGTTCACAGAGAATAATTTTTTGTAACCGTTCACGGAAAGTTAAGCGATTAGATTTTAGGGGATAGTGCGTAGGGCGTATCTGGACAATTTTCGTAACAATAAATATTTGTCCCGTTAGGGACAACATGTTGGTAGAAAAAAGTTATACGTGAATTTTTAGCGTCCCATTAGGGACGCAATGAGGGTTAATGTTGTCTTTACATGTTGTCCCTATCGGGACAAATATATTTTTGACCTTGATTTTCTACCAACATGTTGTCCCTAGCGGAACAGATGGGACAAATATTTATTTTTACAATAAATCTAGCGCCTACACCATATCTCCTAAAACTCTACACTTCTAAAATCTCGTGAACGGTTACCAATTGGGCGTCTCCAAAAATGAATTTTTAGAGATACCCATTAAAATCTTTTGCTTAAATTTCTGTGAACAGTTATCTGCGTTTTATCTTACTCTATGATTGATTCTAATTACAAAATAATATAGACTACTAAAATAATTTTACGGATTACACTGTCCGTAAAAGCCAGACTGCCGATTGGCAGCCGGTATTGAATGCAAAATTAGGAGTGAACAGTTTAAAATTTTAAGATAATAATTTATGAGCAAAATTAAAATAGCGCTTTTTGGATTAGGCACAATTGGCACAGGCGTGGCTGATATATTACTTAACCATCAAGAACATATTCGCAAAGTAACCGGACGCGACGTTTCGCTCGTCAAGATTTGCGATAAAAACACGTCGCTAAAACGCGATATAAATATTCCGTCTGGAATTTTGACAGACGATCCTGATTCTATATTTAACGATTCAGAAATTAAAATTGTAATAGAATTGATTGGCGGTCTTGAACCGGCTCGTACATTTGTTTTGCGGCTTCTTGAAAGCGGTAAAAATGTTGTTACGGCAAATAAGGCGCTGCTCGCTCAACATGGCGTAGAATTGTTTGCGGCGGCGCGTCGTAAAAATAGTACGATAGCATTTGAGGCGGCAGTTTGCGGCGGGATTCCTATTCTCTCTTCTATCGCAACTTCACTACAAGCCAATACTATTTTGTCAATAAACGCCATCGTCAACGGGACAAGTAATTTTATTTTATCCCAAATGGAAGACGGCGGCGCTTCATATAACGACGCCGTCAAAGAAGCCCAAAAATTAGGCTACGCCGAAGCCAATCCCGCAATGGATGTCGACGGAACCGACGCCGTTCAAAAATTGACCATACTCGCACAACTCGGTTTTGGCGCTACCGTAGATTGGAAAAACGTGTCAAGAATGGGCATCGAATCTGTCGATGCAATCGATTTCAAATTCGCTAAAGATTTAGGATACCGTATTAAATTGTTAGCGGTAGCCAATCGCGGCGAGGAAGGACTCGAGTTGCATGTTGCGCCGACGCTCGTCAAATTTGATAACCCGCTAGCAAGAGTACGCAACGCATTCAACGCAGTTCGCGTTGTGGGCGATTATGTCGGTCCCGTGTTTTTTCAAGGACTCGGAGCAGGTCGCAAACCCACCGCTTCAGCCGTCGTCGGCGACGTAATCGATACGGTTCTCGGAAGAACAAAAATCACTTTCGATACGCTTAACCTCTGGAATAACAACGAACAATCCGTGCCTGTTAAACGCGCCGATAATTTTTACGGCAAATCTTACTTGCGATTTGACGCCGAAGACAGAGCCGGCGTAATGCGTGATTTCGCAGCAGTATTCGAAAAAAATAATATCTCTATCGCCTCGATGATACAACACGAAATAAATAATACAAACAATAACACAAATAAACAAAATGCCGTAATCATCTTGATTACGCACGAAGCGCTAGAAGGAAACTTGTTAAAAGCAATTGACGAATTAGAAAAAATTCCGTCAATACAAAGCAAAATAATAAGAATGAGAGTACAAGATTAAAAATAAGCGAGTAGCTTTTTTAATTCGGAATTTTAGATAAATTTTTGTTACGAAAAATCAATGGATAATATAGAATTGTATTCGCGTCGTGCGAAGGAGTTGGAAGTAATACTTAATTTGAGCCGTTTGCTTAGTTCGGGCGTGGATCAGCAGGCGATATTGTCTTCAACGCTTGACTTGCTTAACGACGAACTCGGTTTATTACGCGGTTTAATTTTGTTGTTTACGCCGGACAAGGAAGGTTTGATTTTGGAAGTCGCTCAAGGGACGACGAAATTTCAACAGGGTAAATTGACGTACCGGCGCGGCGAAGGAATTGTCGGTCAAGTTGTTGCAACCGGTTTGCCCGTAACGATATTGAAAGTTTCCGAAGAGCCGAATTTTCTTGACCGGATTTATAACCGGCGTCAAAAAATCACGGGCGAGATTAGTTTTATTTGCGTTCCGATAGTTTGCGAGAGCGAAGTGTTGGGGACGCTTTCTGTTGATCGTTCTTACGACGGCGACGTGGTTTCGTTAGAACACGATATGCAATTTTTGAAAATAATTGCGAGTATGATTGCTTACGACGTTAAATTGCGTCGTCAATCGGCGGCAATTCATAGTTCGTTAGAGGAGGAAAATACGCGGTTAAAAAACGAGTTGCGAGAGCGTTTTTGTCCGGAGAATATTATCGGCACGTCCAATGCGATGCGGGAAGTGTATCAGGCAATTTATCAAGTCGCCTCAAGCGATGCGACTGTTCTTATACGCGGCGAATCAGGAACGGGCAAAGAATTAGTCGCTCATGCGATTCATGTTGCGAGTTTGCGGTCGAAGCGTCCGTTTGTCAAGGTGAATTGTGCGGCGCTGAATGAAAATCTGCTTGAAAGTGAATTATTCGGACATGAAAAGGGATCGTTTACGGGAGCGGTTGCGCAACGAAAAGGACGAGTTGAAGAAGCGGAAGGCGGCACGCTTTTTCTGGACGAAATCGGAGATTTTTCGCCGATTATTCAAGTGAAGTTGTTGCACGTTTTGCAAGAGCGGACTTACGAACGCGTCGGCAGCAATACGTCGCGCAAAGCAAACGTAAGATTAATTTGCGCAACAAATAGAAATCTTGAATCGGCAATGGAACGCGGAACGTTTAGGGAAGATTTATATTATCGAATTAACGTTTTCCCGATAATGTTGCCGCCGCTTAGAGACCGTAGCGGCGATATTATGTTGTTGGCGAATCATTTTATCGAAATGTATTCAAAACGGACAAATAAAAATATAAAACGAATTGGACCGTCGGCGATAGATTTGTTGACAAGTTACAGATGGCCAGGCAACGTAAGAGAACTAGAGAATACAATTGAACGCGCAATTTTAGTAAGTCAAGACGGAGTAATACACGGTCATCATTTGCCGCCAACTTTGCAAACGTCGCGAGTTACAAATACAACAGGTTCAGGAACCTTTGAAGACCGTGTTGCCGTTTTTGAACGAGATATAATTATGGACGCCCTAAAAAGAAGCAGAGGAAACATGGCTGCCGCAGCCGTCGACTTAGGCACAACATCAAGAATACTAAGATACAAAATAAAACAATACAACATCGACCCAAAACAATTCGCAAGATAAATGTTTTTTATCCGCCATGCAAAATTAAAAAGACTGATAAAAAACGTAGCCGTCTTATCTTTGTAATCTGCGGATCGTTTTTTTGTCCACAGATTACAAAGATTAGAAAGATTATTTTTTTAAGGGACAAGTAGGACTGGAGGGATAAGTAGAACAAAATTAATTTACAATTTTGAAATTAAAATCTTTAATTCCGAATTTTGCATTGCGAATTTCCCCCCCTTTTTTGTTTTGGTTTCTTGTGTACAATTACCGCTCGTTTTTGTATTGGATGCATAGCCAAATACTCGAAACTACATATTTTGAAAAGAAATTAGTTTAACATCACAACGCAAAATCATATTTAAAATGTAAAAATATTCCAAATAACGCTTGTAATTTTTGATAATCTAATATCATATAAAACCAATAATTAAAAGCGAAAACAATTCAAAAAAATCAGTGAGATAAGTCAATGCCTAAACAAAAAACTCATAAAGGAATCAAAAAACGATTCAAATTGACCGCAAACGGGAAAGTTAAACATCGACATAGCGGCACAAGCCACCTCGCCTTCCGGTTGACAAAAAAACAACGCCGCCATTTACGCGGAACCACCGTCGTAAGTAAATCAGAAACAGCAAAAATCATCGTATCACTCACTCCCGCACAATAACACAATTCAAAAATATTATCGCCAAAATATACCGCCGATAATACTGGAGCATCTCTAAAAATTCATTTGTTTAGGTAGGCGGCGTTTCGCCGAAACGCCGCATTAGAGTTTATGTCGCTAATAAATGTTAATATTTCACAACGTCTAAAATAAATCTATTGCGCACGTTATGAATTATTGAAATTTAATAATTTTTATACGTATTGCGGCGTTTCGCCACAGTGTTTATTTTTGGGGTCACAATGGAGTTTATGGTATCAATAAATTTTAATAATTCATAAAGCTCAAAACATGTTTATTTTAGACGTGCAAAATATTAAAATGTATTTGACGTCATAAACCGTAATGCGGCTCAAAATTAAATACTGGGCGAAACGCCGCCTACCTGGACAAATGAATTTTTAGAGACGCCCGAAAGTAAACGCAAGTTTAAAGTATGATCAATTTAAAATAATCGTAACCGTTCACGAAAATTAGTGAATTGAGAAATAGGGAGTAGTTTTTTTGTTACAAAAAAATTGGCTCACTTGTCCCTCAAAATTTAGATGATAATTTATTAACCGGATTTCCGTGAACGTTACAAATAATCTAAACGGCGCTGAATTGAATTTTAGGCGCAAACAGTTAAAAAAATTTTAGGAGATTTTAACAATGCGAACAACACGTGGAGCCGCACGACGGCAGTCAAAAAAACGATTATTCAAAAGAGCAAAAGGATTTCGCGGCGGTAGAGGTAAACTGTTGCGAACAGTCAAAGAAACAATAATACGTGCGAATTGCTATGCGACGCGCGACAGACGCGTAAGAAAACGCGACTTCCGCTCGCTCTGGATAACGCGAATTAACGCCGCTGTACGAAATCTCGGTTTAAGATACAGCGAATTTATCTGTGGTCTCAAAGCGGCAAATATAACTTTAGACCGAAAAACATTGGCAGATTTGGCAGTAAACGATCAAAAAGCATTCGCCGAAATCGTCGCCATCGTAAAAAAATCATTAGGCGAATTAAGTTGGTACAAAAAATAATAAACGCAATAACAACAAAAAAAACGCACTTGAATTTCAACATCAAAATCTGCATTCAAATAGACGGGCAGACAAACGACTATAATCACAAATTCAAGTTGCGAACAACTTAAAAATTAATTACCGTAACGAATAATTTTTGACAGATCGCACGCGCAATTTTTTTTGCGTGTGCGTTTAATTTGCGGGTTAGTTTTAGCGTTGTTTTTATTGTTATTCCTGATAGGTCTGATTCATCAGGGTTCGAATTACGATTCGTCTTGCAACAACGGAGAGGTAAGTTGTCAGGCTGCTGCGCTCGCTAAAGTTTCGTAGTAGTCTGTAGTTGTCGTGTCCGAGCGCTGCGAATACGCTTTCACATAACGTGTTGCGGTCCTCAATACTGATTCGTACGTCGCGGTTAGTCGCGGTGTAGTCAACGATATGTAATACGAGTCCAAGAAATCTATCAACGAAATCTTCCCACGCACGCGGTTGCTCGTCCAGACATCGAATTAAAAGTTCGCGATCAAGTTCAGTTATTGACATATTAATGACAAGTTTAAGTTTTTAAACGGTTACAAATTTTGTTCTGTTTTTTTGTGGTAATTTTTGAATTGTGCGTGTGCTAATATTACAGATTTTTTTGATTTTGATAAAGGTCAATTTTTTTATATTTTGGCGATAGCCGTAAAGGAGGTTTTTATATGGATTCAATTCCAATGACCCGCGAAGGGTACAACAAAATAAAGGCTGACGTAGAACGTCTCGAAACGGAAGAGATGCCGGTGATTCTTGAGCGGCTGGCAAATGCCCGCGCGGAAGGCGATTTAAAAGAGAATGCCGAATATCACGGCGCCCGCGAAAGTCAAGGACTTTTGCAAGCGCGAATAAACGAATTAAAAAGTAAACTCGGACGTGCGACAATTATTGACACTTCGACGTTGCCGCAGGATGAAGTTCGTTTTGGCGCAACTGTGAAAGCGTTGAAAACCGGCGCTAAAAAACCTGAGATTTATACGCTTGTCGGCGCCGGCGAGGAAGATTACGACGAAGGTAAAATTCTTGTTACCAGTCCGTTGGCGCAAGGTTTTTTGGGCAAGAAGAAAGGCGACGTGGTAACAGTTCAGGCGCCTAATCGTGTTTTGGAATTTACGATATTGGAGATAAATTACAATTGAACGAGGTGTAGCGATGGAAGAATTTCGGTCGTTTGTCCGGTCGAATGTATGTTTGGCTGATTATGTTCGTCTAGGCGTTGGCGGTACGGTTGAGTATTTTGCCGAGCCGGAATCGGAGTTGCAATTATTATCGTTGTTGCAGTATTGCCGGAAGCGTAATATTCCAGCGCGGGTAATTGGCGCAGGGTCGAATATTCTTGTGCCGGACAAAGGGGTTGCGGGAGTTGTAATTTCGCTTAACAAACCAGCCTTTTGCGATATTAGTTCCGGCGGCAAAGGGTCGCAACCGTTGATAACTGCGGGCGCCGGAGTGAGGTTGGCGTTATTTATTACGGAGGCGGTGTCGTTAGGTTTTGGCGGCGTTGAGGGATTGATTGGGATACCTGGCACGGTCGGCGGCGCTCTTTGCGATAATGCCGGATCGAGTAACGATAACATCGGCGAATGGATAGAAAGCGTGCGAATTGCTAATTTAGACGGAACGATTTCGGTGTTATCGAAGGATGAAATTACGTTTGAATATAGGTCGAGTAGTTTGGATGCGGGAGTAATTCTTACGGCAACGTTCCGCTTGGAATCGGGAGACGAGTCCGAATTATTAAAACGAATGCAGAAGTTCTGGATAGTGCGAAAGTCGCAACAACCTTGTAGCGATCAACATGTAATCATGGCGTTCAATAGTACAAAAACAGGAGCGTCGGCAAGCGATCTAATCGAACAAGTAAATCTCAAAGGAACGCGTATCGGCAATGCCGCTATTAGCGAACATAATTCTAATTTCATCGTTATTGAGCAAGACGCAAATAATAACAATAATAAAAAGACCGAACGCGGTATTGTTGACGACGTAAAACGTCTAATTCAATTAGTGCAAGACCGCATTTTAGAAAAAACAGAAGTCGAAATCGAACCGGCATTGAGAATATGGTAATTGCAAAATATGAGAATACGTAATAATTTATGCCGAAAAAAATTTGACATGACGCCGATGATCGACGTAGTGTTTCAACTTTTAATTTTTTTCGTCTTAACATTTCATGTTACTTTGCCCGAAGGCGATTTCAATATCAAAATGCCGCCGTCAAATAACAATAACGCCCAAAAAGAAATCCCGCAATCGCCTATTCGCGTGCGATTGACGGCGGACGAACAGGGCGAACTTACTGAAATTATTATCGATAATAATTCAGCGGGTAAAAATTTTAAAGAACTACGCGCAAGAACTCTGCTAGCAATTGGAATAGCCGAAAGCCCAAACGAAAATGAAATCGAAGTTGAGTTGACGCCGGATGATAACTTAAAATATTCTTACGTTATTAAAGCAATGACTCATATTACGGGCGAATTAAAAAACGGGCGAATTGTTAAAATCTGCGACCACGTAAAATTGAGCAGAATAAAAACAAAAAAATAAATAATGGGCGCCTCTAAAAATTTATTTGTCTAGGCAGGCGGCTAAAAAAATTAAACACTGTGCCGAAACGCCGCATTAGAGTTTATAACGCCAATAAATTTTATTATTTCACAACGTTTAAAATAAATTTATTTTGTATGTTATGAAATATTAAGATTTAATAATAATTTTATGCGTGCGGTTGTACTCAACTACTTTATTGGTTGCCGTTGGCGACTTGTAGTCGAGTCGGTTGTGTTCCTTACAAAAAATAAAAATAAAAACAAAATCTGAATAAAGGTTAATGAGTTTATGTCAATTTATATTCCTAAGGGTTATCGTTTTTCGGCGGTTCATGCGGGATTGAAATCGGATTTGGGGTCTTTTGATTTATCGCTTCTTTCGTCTGATATTCCTGCTGTTGCGGCTGGCGTTTTTACGCAAAATCTTGTTTGCGGCGCGCCGGTTCAATATGACAGGCGGCGTGTTCCTTCTAGCGGCGTGCGTTGTGTTGTGGCGAATTCGCGGGTTGCGAATGCTTGTACGGGCGAGCGGGGTTTGAGTGATGCGGAGGCGATGGCGGATTTAGCGTCGGCGGCAGTTTGTGGCGAAGCGGGCAAGGGGCTTGTTATGTCAACGGGAGTTATTGGCGTGTATTTGCCGATGGACAAAATACGCAATGGAATAACGGAAGCGACGAAACAATTAGCGGCGACGGAGGATGCGTTTACAAAATTTGCCAAAGGGATAATGACGACGGATACGTTTGAGAAGTATGTAACGAAACAAGTCAAATTGGGAACGGGCGAGGTTGTTACGATTGCGGGAGTTTGCAAGGGGGCGGCGATGATTGCGCCGAATCTGGCGACGATGTTGGCGGTAATTTTGACGGATGCGGCGATAGGCGCTGAAGCGGCGCAAGGTTTATTATCGGAGGCGGCGGAGTTTTCTTTTAATTGTATTTCGGTCGAGGGTCATGTGAGTACGTCTGACACGTTGCTTTTATTATCTAATGGCGCCGCCGTTTCGGGCGAGCTTGCGAGGGATGATTGGGCAAGGTTTAAGGAGTGTTTGGGCGACTTATGTGTAGAACTTGCGGTAAAGATTCCGATGGATGGCGAGGGCGTATCTCATTTGATTGTGATTGAGGTTGAGGGGTGTGCGGATGTGGCGAGTGCAAAAATTATTGCGAATAAGATTGCAAATGACGTGTTGGTAAAAACTGCGATTGCCGGCGCCGATCCGAATTGGGGACGTGTTATTTCAGCCGTTGGAACGGCGGGTGTAAATTTCAATCCAAAAAATTTATCTTTCAAGTTGAATGAATATGAGTTATTCAAAAACGGCGAACCGCAAAATTTCAACAAAAATATTGTCGCAGACTCCATAAAAAATAACCGCGAAACTATCTTCAATTTAACTTTTGGAGAAGGAGACGCAAAAATAAAATTCTGGACAACTGACCTGACGACAGAATACGTAAGATTAAATTCAGATTACACCACGTAAAATTATCTGCTCGTATTTGAAATTCATTGGGGCGTATTTAAAAATTCATTTTTAGAGAAACGATCAATCATTCGGGCGCCTCTAAAATTGCAACCGTTCACGGACATTTTCATCGCAAGATTTTAGGGGTTAGGGTGTAGGGGAATAGGGAGTAGTTTTTTAGAAAACTAGAGAACGATTTTTTGTTACAAAAAATCGTCAGAAGGATCGCGGGCGAAACGCCTGCATCCCAGGATCGCGGGCGTCTCGCCTGCATGCGGTTGTACTCAACCGCCGTTGATCGAGGTTTTGTTCTCAACCGATTTATCGGTTGCCTATCGGCAACATGCAGGCGAGACGCCCGCGATCCGTTGGTCTCGCCTGCATTTTAGGATCGCAGGCATTGCAGGATCGCGGGCATTTCGCCTGAGTTCCTGTAGATTCGTAGGCGAGACGCCTGCATTCCAGGATCGCGGGCGTCTCGCCTGCAAGCGGTTGTACTCAACCGCTGTTGAGCGAGAGGTTATATTGCAACCGATTTTTTTGTTTGCCTTGCGGCAAATTGCATGCGAGACGCCTGCGTTCCTTGTTGTAACATAATTTCCGAATTAAAAAAATAATCACTATTCCTTCCTAACCTCTAAAATTTATCGCTTAACTTTTCGTGAACGGTTTTCTTTTATTTTCATCTAGCCAATTGCATGTTTTTTTTATTCCTTCTTCTAGTGATATAGGTTTGTATCCTAATTCTTTTTCTGCTTTGTTTGATGAGAAAGCCCAGTTTGCTAAAAATGTCTTTAACCAGCCAGGCGTGAAAAACGGATAAATGCCAAACATTTTTGCTAGCCACTCCGAAATATACGCAATCATAAAAGGCGTTAAATAATAAATTCCCCACCTAAACCTTTTCACTCCGTCAACTTTGTCCACTATTTTAAATAATTCGCTTAACATTATATTTTCTCCGCCCAAAATATAACGCTCCCCGACACGCCCCCGCTCCATCGCTAACAACAAACCATTAACAACATCATCCACATAAACATAATTGCCAATATTTATTCCATGATTTAACACTACCGGCATTCTACCCCGCCTTATCATTGATATAAGTTGCGTTACGGTATTAGATTCAGATAGTTCGCCAGGTCCATAAACTCGCGTCGGATTTACAATAACAAGCGGCAAACCCTCCGCCGCCATACTCAACGCTTGACGTTCCATTTTAGTTTTAGAGCGTTCATATTCCGTGAAAAAATTATCATTTAGCCGCTGCAATTCCTCGTCGCCGATCTCGCCTAATAAAGTTGGTCCAAAAGTTACTACCGTCGAAGTCCAAACAACCCGCTCCACGCCTAACTCCAAAACAACGTCAAAAACATTACGAGCGCCAAAAATATTCACCTCGTCATAAGTCCGAACATCACGCGCCCAACCCTTCGCATAAGCCGCCAAATGAAATACATACTTGCACCCAGACATGCCGCGCCGAACCGATTCTATATCAGTAATATCGCCGCAAACATAATTCACGCCCTCTATTTTGCCGCCGGATATTTTGTCCAAATTACGAGTAAGAACATTGACCCAATAACCGCGTCCCACTAACTCCCGCGTCAACTTACTCCCAATAAAACCCGTACCGCCAGTTACAAATATCCGCTCGCCAGATTTAATCGAAATACTATTTGACATATCGTTACAATAATTCTAAAAAAATTGTTACGTTTATAATTAACCCCAAATTGCCCGAAACGCCTTTTAAACTGTTAGCGATTGCGTTTGCGTTTACGTTTACCGCCGCCAGACAAGATATTCGGACGGCAGGCTTTTACGCTTTCAAATCACTCAATTTCAAGGACGAACTGTATAACGGGTATCTCTAAAAATTCATTTTTTGTAAAAAGGTAGGCGATGTTTCGCCGCTGTGTTTATTTTTTGGGTCGCATTACGTATAAAATAATTATTAAATTTTAATAATTCATAACATATA
>JAISLW010000054.1 GCA_031277105.1 Planctomycetaceae bacterium
CTAAAATGCGTATTTTGAGTGTGGGGAAAGTGGGATTTGTTTTAGGTAATTTTTGTCGGGTTCTGATAAGGAGTCGATTTTTAATGTTGTATTTATACCGTCAGATTCTTGGATAATTATTTCTTTGTCAAATTTTCCGATTAGTTTTGCTTTGATTTTTAGGTTGCCGTCGATTGTTGACCATTGGCGTTCTGGTTCTAGTTGTTGACGGATATATTCGCGGTCAATTAAACGCAACGCCGAAAGTTCAATTGATACCGTTTTATTATCGTTGCGCAAAAGTTGCACGTCCTTATCCGCAATTCGACCAACCCGCTTTTTAATCTCAACCAACCCAACAAATTTCGCCGTAACCTTAAATAAACCATCAGCAGTCTCCCACTTGCGATAACCCTCTGCTGAAACCGGCTCCGGATCAGGCTTGTCAATGTCAATTAGTCTCCCGCCAGACGTCATAACCTTTCCTTCACGCACATCGCGCCGTAAATTTAGCCAATATTGTTTTGATTGTTTTTGCCAATCAAGATTTTTCTTGATATATTCTATTGCCAATTCAGCGTCATCTTTTGCTTCTTTGGAAATTTTATTTGACTGTCGAAGTTGTTCTAGTGATTTTATTGTCCGCTGATTGCCCAATGTTCCCAACAAACGATAAACCATAAAATGATAATTGCGCGGTTTGAAATTTGGATCAGGAACAGAAGGTACCGCTATCAACGTATTATCAGGAATCTGTTCTTTCTCCGCCGCCAATACCAACAAGTCCGGCAAACAATCTCTAATTTTAGCTACTTCAATAAATTGCAATGCGTGGCTTTTTATGGTTTGATCTTTAGATTGTAAAAGTTCACGCAATGCTATTATTTCATTAGGCGTAACAACGTCGTCATGATGTATAAATTGCAGTTCATTATGACGACTATAAATTGCGCTATACTTAGCCACATAATATTTAAGCAAAGTTAGATAATAAGTTCTTTTGACTTCTTGCGTTTCATTTGCCGAATTTATTGCACGAATAATTTCAAGACGACCGTTTTCTGTTGTTACCAGTTTGGTAACGTTTTTCAATTTCGCTTCCAACATCGCTTTGGCGTCGGCTTGTTCTTTTGCCCGCTTCGCCAATTCCTCATCGCTCAAATAACGCAATTCCCCTAACTCAATCAATTCCTCAAATGTCAAAGGGTTAATATACCAAGACGGCGTCCCATACGATGGATCCATATAAGCGCGTATAATATTACAAGTATAATTAGCGACTTCCGCAGCACGTTTACCTGCCGGATTACTCATGTCAATACGCCCCTTCAATCTTTCAAGACGCTTGAGATCATCGGCGTCGCCAAGCATTTTTTGGATTAATCTATTATGCGACATTAAAGTATGACAAAAAGAATCTAACAAATAAATATCAGGCGTTTTTTCAATAAAATCCCACGATCTCTTTTTAATTTGTACTAAATCGTTAGGCGTTGCGTACTTTTTTGTATTTGGATAATAACATGTGCGCAGTAATTCAATACAACAAGCATCATTAATATTTTTAATTATCTTTTGCCATAGTTGTTTTATGTTATCGCAATACTTATCATTCTGGGCATATTTAGACAAAATATTCCATGTATTCACGTATTCGCTTTGTAAATATTTTGCATATAGAATATTAGTTTTAGACAAATTTGATTGTAATTCATTTTCGTATTTAGTCAAAACTTGACATATAGTTTTGAAATTTTCCGGCGAAGTATTTTGGGACAGATTAATCCAATCTGTTGATTTTAGTTCGGGCGTCAATTCCTGTATTTTATTTCTCAATACTTTTAATTTTTCATCAAGCGCTTTATCTTTTGGTTTTCCGATTGAACTGATGACGGGTATTGCTTGTTGTGGTACAGGTTGAGCAAAAATAATATTGCTCGATAATGTTAAAATTACAATAAACGAAATAAATAGTTTCATAAATTTTTCCTTTGTCTTTTATTATTAAAATGTTTAAATTATTATATGTTAGTTACCAGGTATTGGTGGAACATTAGGACCGTTACTAATGAAAGTAGTGGCTGGAATTTCTTCACTACAAATAGGACAAGTAATAGACATAAGTTTAGCAGGCATGTTTGGATCGTTAGGTGGTATTAGTGTACCCTTTACAACCCATTGTTGAGTTGTAGTAACAGAGCGTAACACTTCTAAATAATAATAATTACTCGCAAAAGGACCATTGGGGGGAGCTACCGTAAATGCTTTTATTCCAGTATCATTGACTGTTAAAAAACCTTCATAATTATTACCAGGATATACAAGTACAGCATCAATTTCTATGTTATGTGAACCTTTTGTTTTTGAATTATGTACAACAAGCATTCGTTTTTCTTCTTGATATTTGCAAGATTGCGCAGTTACAGGATTATCATCCGTAGGGTATGCATATAAAGGTGCGTTAGTATGTATTCCCAAAATTTGCAAACTCGCACCAGCAAGATTCGCCAAAGTTCCACAATCACCAGGATCTTTTGTTGACCAAAAACGCCATGCATTTCGATCATAATATGAACCAAATCCTGGAGATGCATATATTGCGCTAGCTGTTTTATTAACAACTCCTGTACTAGATGCGAAAACATAATTTTGACAGGCGGGATTATATACAGCTGAATTTGTAACGGTTGTAGCCAAATTTGCGTTTGTACAAGCATAATGAATATGTTCTTTTGTAAAATCTGTATCTCCACATAATTTTTGTGCCCATGTTACGTACATATTATGATTCGAATCGGCAAATTTTTGCCATTGTTGACCTCCATTGGTAGAATATTCCCACTTATAGGTAATATTACATGCATAGACATGGTTTGGTGGAGTTCTTATAGTAGTGATATTAATTGGCCAATTTTGCCAAGTAAATGTTTCAGGATATGATAAACTTTCATATTCGCGTAACAATACAGTAGTTGCAAATGTTAAATTTTTTGGCGCATTTAATTCGGTAATTGTATTATGAGGCTGATTTTTGATAACACAAAAAGGTTCATTCCTAGCGCCTTGCCCATTAGCGGTCGCTTTTTTCCATTCGGGATTGCTACCTACATCATTAATTGTTTGAACGCCGCCATTCTTAAAATCAACAGATTCTAGTGTTGGCTTTATATTTGTTAGTGTTATAGTTTTTGTATTCCCGCATTCAAATTTCAAAGGTTCGGCACCGACATCTATAGCAGTATTAAATATTATATCGCCAGTTGCGTTATATTGTCCACGTGTACATTTTGGTTTTCCGTTTGGCCAATCTGGTGCATTTTGTGGAGTACGGGTTACTTTGAAGGTATGTTGTGATCCGACGAGAGCGACGAGTTCATTTGGCGCAGTTATGTATGACGTATCTGGCGAACTTGTTAGTTTGACTTCGACTTTATCAATGCCTACGACCCAAATATCGCGTGTTGCTGATACTGTTTTAATTGGCGACCATCTTATGAATTCGCCTGCGGTACCATCGCTTTTCTTTTTGTAAATTGCAATAGAAAACGATAATGAAAAATTAATCGTGTATTTTGCCGCCGTAGTTGATTTTGTTGAAAAAACAAAATCAGAACTATCTTGCCAATCGTATGATACTGTATTGTTGTAGTAAGTAGCGCCTTTTTTGAAAACAAGTCCATTACACGAAGCCGTAGCTTTCCATTTTTTACTTGTACCGGGTATTTCTTCTGTGTTGTTGTGTGCCGGCGAACCTGTATATTCGCCTTTGAGCGTAACAGCAACCAGATTTTCAGTAAATGGCGTTTGAACAGAAACAGCGCCAATAATATTACCCTCCGGCAACGTTTTAGCAGTAACAGTTATTGTATCGGAAACCTCCGCCGACAATATAATCGCGCCGCTAAACGCTAACAAAATAAATAAACCGCAAAAAAATTGTTTTAACATTTTCGTATCCTTTTCTGATAGACTCAAGGTTAAGGGTTAAATTACACATCTATATTCCACACACTTTAAATTTCGGTTTTTACTTTTTTGCTTTAATTACAATACACTGAAAATTCAAGTATGAAACGAATCTGTGTATTTATAAAAAACCGAATTTTCAAGTACAAAAAGTATAAACGGATCATACTTGAAATTCAGCGATTTAAAAGCGTAAAAGCCTGGCTTCCAAAAGTAGACATGCGATGATAAACTAAAATTCAAGTGTGGACAGTTTAAAAGGTAAAAACAGATTGTACATGTTTTAAATAAATGATCAATCGACTAGCCGTTCTTGTAATATTTTTGAGAATCCTTTTTTGTGGCTTTCGATTGATTCACGTAAACCTTCGTTTGTATCGTAAAAATGTTGCCAAGCGTGTTTAACGGTTTCGTTCCATTCTTTTCGTTGTTTGTCGTCCCATTGGTTTAGTCGCCATTTTAGCGAGTGGGCTAATTGTTTTTCATTTTCGCCGCCGCT
>JAISLW010000344.1 GCA_031277105.1 Planctomycetaceae bacterium
TCGGCAACGATCCTTTGGGTTATGTTTGCGTGGTATTCTAAATAAATTATGTTAAGAAAATATTAAGATTACATTAAGATTTGATTAATTTTCTATTAAGATTGTGTTAAGATTTTAAACTGTTCGCACTTGAGTTTTCGTTTACCGCCGCCTGCCTAGCTATCGGACGGCAGGCTTTGACGCTTTTAAATCGCTGAATTTCAAGTACGAACAGTATAGAGATACCCAAACGAAATATAACGAATTATTTTGTTATTGAACGTTCTCTAGTATTTTATTTTGATTGCTTTGCCGACGTCAAACGTTTGTTTTACATTCTTTTCTTTAAGGACTTCGATTTCAAGCGGCGTTGTTTTTGTATCGGAATAGGCGGGGTCGATTAATTTGTATTTTGTCTCGCTTACAATAATAATTTCTCCGGTATCTTTATCTTTTATTACGGTTTCGTCTTCAACATTTTTTGTAACAATAATTTTATATTTACCCGCTGGCGCGCCTGTAAATCCGTATGTTGTCATAACTGCGATACCTTTGTTATTGGTATGTTGTACGGGAACGTATTTCGTATTATCTGCGTCTTGCCTGATAAACTCAACAATCGCGTCTGCAACAGGTTTGCCCTCCTGCGTAATGATTACAGTACAAGGATACAAATCTGGAAAATCCAACGGTTTAGCGGATTGCGAACAACCAATAAACAGCATGATTGAACTAATTAACGTTACAAATAAAAAACGACGCATCATTTTATTTTATCTCCTTTAATAAAAATTATAGGTAACCGTTCACGAATATTCGTTTGACAAAATTACATGTCAAATTTTTATAGAGGCAAGTAGAACATCAGGGATAATTTTTGTTACAAAAAAACTACACCTAAACCCTAGCCTCTAAATCTCCGTGAATTGTTACTGTTGTAAACTGGTCTTACTTGAATTATGTTCAGCGCCGCCTGCCTAGTTATCGGGCGGCAGGCTTGGACGCTTTTACATCAATGAATTTTAAGTACGATACGTATATCAATAACACGCTCTGAAAGAACAATGGAAAACAAAAGGGCGCCTCTATACTGCTCGTACTTGAAATTCAGCGATTTAAAAGCGTCAAAGCCTGCCGTCCGAAAGCTAGGCAGGCGAAGGTAAACGCAAACTCAAGTACGAATAGTTAAAAAATTCTTTTTTTTGTAAAAAGGTAGGCGGTGTTTCGCCGCTGTGTTTATTTTTGGGCCGCAATACGCATAAAATAATTATTAAATTTTAGTAATTCATAACATCCAAAATAAATTTATTTTAGGCGTTGTGAAGCAATAAAATTTATTAGCGTCGTAAACTCTATTGCGGCGTTTCGGCACAGCGTTTAATTTTTTTAGCCGCCTACCTGGACAAATTAATTTTTAGAGATACCCAAAATTATTTTTCGTTATAAATAAAGATCATTTGATTAAATTTATAAGCAATCATATCAGTTATTCCATTGTCTTTCAGAACGCTAGTTATTTGATAATTGCGACCCCGCAGTGTTGCGGCAGGCTGTTAAGCGTTGCCCATAAATGGGCGAAATTTTCTTTACAATTATCGTTACAAAAAATCAAATTAAAAAACGCATTTTAAAGTGTGAATAATATAACTTGACAATTTGCCTACAATGATTTTATTTCTCCCTCCCAAGGCGTTCCCAAAGCGCCCCAAACGCCAAAAACACTCTGCCCTTGTAAGTAAATACCTGTTTTTGTATCGGGCGTTCCATTTGTATCAATATTATCTGAAACAAAATGTATTGAGCCGTCTGCAAAACCGCAATTTACGCCGCCTTGATGATGGCTTGTTGCAGTATAAAATCCTAGTTCGGCTTCGTTGTTACGTTTGACGCAAGACGGACCATTCGGCGGTATTGCCGTATTAAATGCAACATGTAATGACAACGAGTCTAAATGACTAGCACAACGCGTATGATTGTAAAGTGTAACGGTACTACCATTGATCGTATATTCATTTCCATTTTTTGCCGCCATACAGACGCTTGCTTTACTTACCCAAGTGCCAACATCAAAATTGGAAACAACAACCACGCCGCCTTTAACTTGTATCGACTGCCAATCGCCGGTAACACTTTCACTTAGCAAAATAGTATTAGTTGTGCCGTCTGTTATTTCTTCTAATCCTGTTCGACGTGTGTAATAAAAAATAGCACGATGCGTTAAATCGCCTTCGCCTGAAGTTTTCGATCTCAATTCCGCGCGGTGCGACGTACCGTTCCAAAACCATTCACGATTAGAATCATTTTGTTGTAACCGAGCAACGCCATCAGCATGACTAACGACATAATTAGATTTAGCCGCTTGGTGATTTCGCGCACCTCCTATCATGGCGATACTACGATTTCTAGTATCTGATGGACAAAGAAGCGTATTGATTGGAATAGTGCGTATGTCTGAAATACTTGGCAACCACGGGGCGGTTGCGTGATTATCAATAGCGTCGCGATATGCTTGCTGTTCAAGAAACGGCAGCAAAGCATAATGAACGCCGAAACGATTACAATTATTATTGGTTGCTGTTTTGACTGTTTCTCCTCCGGTTTGTATTGCGGGCAAGTATTGTTTTGCGTCATGGTGGTTGTGTGCGGCGAGTACCCATTGCTTCATATTGTTCGCGCATTTTAAACGTCTTGCCGCTTCGCGTGCGGCTTGAACTGCGGGCAAAAGCAATGCAATCAAAACGCCAATTATCGCAATCACCACCAAAAGTTCAACAAGCGTAAAACCAAAAAATATCTTACGCAATGAACAAGAGAAATCGTAAGAATTATCGTTACGAAAATTTAATCT
>JAISLW010000424.1 GCA_031277105.1 Planctomycetaceae bacterium
GATTCACGACCATGAAGTGGAACCTTAGCGCTCAAATTACCGGTATCAATTGTTTCCGTAACGAACCGAATTGATCCATCGCCGAAAGCGGTCAAAACTCCATTGACATGGTAACTGGAGGCGGCATGAATTGAACGTTGATTTCTACGACTTCCCCAGTTAGCTTCATCGGCATTCGTAATACAATTGGGAGCATTCGGCGGTAAAATGGTTGCAAAACCGGTAATATAAGGAATTGGTGCTCCCCATGAAAGCCCCGCAAACAATGCAGGAGTTGTACCCGTATAAAAACCGCCGTTTGCCGTCAATAAACATGCCGAAGGATTGTAGGCTGATCCCGAAGTATCCAATGCCGCATTAGCAATGTTTTTTGCAGCGGCAACGGCATCCGCAACGGACGCCGCTTTGGCTAAATTTCTTATGTTGCCCGTTGCAATAACATGTTCAGATAGAGCGATTGTATTACTCGTACCATCTTGAATATTAGCAAAATTGCGATAAGTAATTCCTGTTTTAGTTACTTCAAACTTAAAAAAACCGCGATGATTTGCTTTATCTTTGGCGGCAATGCCACCGCCCGAATTATCACTAATAATATCAGGCCAATCACCATGCGAATAAACATAATTACACCGTCCAAATTGATCGGCAGTCTTATTTTTTCCATTAGGATCGGAAGGACATAAAAAAGTTGAAACTGGCGTACACCAAATACCACGAGGAGAAGTCGCTCCGGGACCGTTAATGATATTATTCATAAATGTCTCATTTTGCATATTATTTGTGCGGATAGAAATTTGGCACTGCTCATAAAGTGAAACTTGCTCAATAAACGGCAGAATCGAGTAATGCATTCCGGCATTAGCAAATACGTCACCGCCACTATTAACAAAGGGATTTACAGTAGGAAACGCTTGGTTTGTATCATGATAATTATGTAAAGACAAAATAAGTTGCTTTAATTGATTGGAACATTGCATCTTTCTTGCCGCCTCGCGTGCTACTTGAACAGCTGGAAGCAATAAAGCGATCAGCATTCCAATAATCGCAATTACGACAAGAAGTTCAACAAGCGTAAATGCCTTTCTTTTTTTACGTATTACTCCCATAATTTTTTGCAATTTACTGAATCTAATTTTTTTATTGGCTGAGGTGAGAATAGAGATAATTTTCATGATAATTTTTGTGAGGGTTGTTGTAATGGTCATTTTAACATTTTAAAAATTTTGGTTATGTTTTTATTGGTTCTGTCAATCGGCGTGATTTATCAAATGCAATCTTCGTGCCATAGTAAAAAGTATGTTAAAAACGGCTATTTTTAGCCGAAAATAGATTTTTTAAATGAGTCGTGATATTTTTCAGCCGTGATATTTTTCAGAACGCTATGATATTTCACGGCGTAATCAGAAGTCGCATTCTAATAACCGGTTTTTTATTTAACCACAGAGAACACAGATTTCACAGAGTTTAGAGAAAAGAAAATTTTATAACCGTTCACGGAAATTTTTTTTAGCAAATTACGTCCCTAGCGGGACAAATATTTATTGTTATGAAAATTATCCCCCTACACCCTACACCCTAACCCCTAAAATCTATCGCTTAAATTTTCGTGAACGGTTACAATTTTTTTAATTATGTTTTTTTAATTCTTCGTTTATGTCAACTTTATTTCCTTCGACTTGCCGTAAAATTTTTTTCATTTCTAGTATTGCAATTGTTGCTCTTACGAGGTGTACGGGTAATTTTGTTGATTGAACGATCAGATCAATTTGTACCGGCTCGTTACCGATACATTCTACGATTTGCCGTTCCATGTCGTTTAATTGTAATGTTATTATTGGCTGCTGCTGTTGCTGTTGTTGGATCGGCGCTGTTTGTTGTATCGGCGAATTTGTGTTCTGCGTATTTTTGGAATAGTTTTTATTATTTTTTTGGTTTGTTATTTGCGGTTGTTTTATTTGTGATTGCGTTATTTGTTTTGTTTGTTTTTTTGTAACGGAAATTATTTTTGGCAATTGCTCCGGCGTCAATTCATATAATTTTGGTCTATTTTGTTTTAATTTTAATTTGTTTGCAATTATAACGGGCGTGGTTTGTATAGTTGGTTCTTCAGGAATATTTATATTGCGCGCGCCGGTCGGCGGCAATAAAACCGCAAGCGGACATTGCCCGCAATTCGGATTCTGAACGTCGCAATACGTTTGACCTATCTTGACCATGCACGTCTGAAATTCACTAAACAATTTAGCGCCATACGGCTCCTCATCCGGCACAAGTTCAAAATGAATAATCTGCTGAATATCGGCATTGCTCGCCTCCGCCGGAACTATCTCATGCCGAAAAAATACACGCGCCGTGTACAAATCAACAACATAAATCGGCAACTTGCCCGCATACAAAATAATATTGTCAACCGTACCCGGACTAATACCTTGAACCCGCAACAAATCTTGACGCACCCGATCTACATCACGCGCAAAAAACGTATTAACATTGCCGTCGCCAAAATCCAAAAAAAGACGAGATATCTCCTTAAGACGCTTCGCCTTTTTAAGATAAAATCCAACCGGACGAATTAAATCAGATAACAACGCATCATCCGCCGACAATATAGACCGAAATCCCAACAAAGAACGCTCGCGCAATAAATTCAATACCTTAATCCCAACACGCCACGTTGTTCCTTGAACAATAACAGCGCCAATTATCAACTCAACCGGATCCGATAACCAATCACGCAAAAAAGGTTGTATCTCATAATACTCAAGAAGAGTCTCATAAATCTTACGTATAACGCTCATCGTAATCAAAAAAAGTAACAGTTAAGTAAAAAGAAAATTGTAAACCGCTCACGCCTTAATTTGCATTCGCCGCCGCCCGCATAACTCCCAAACAACAGACTCTTACGCCCGAAAATCATCGAATTAAAAGGACGAACTATATATTTATCGTAACAAAAAATCAACCAAATAAATTTAACGGTTTTTGTTTTGTTCCTATTTGTTCGCCTATTAAATTTGATATATCTACTACGGCTCCATGTTTAATAAATACTTCATAAAATCTATACAAATTATCGCCCCAATAAATCATAGCGCATGCCATCGGCGCGCCTTTGCCGCTGTCTTTGCCATTCACTAAAAACCGAAGCCGCGTGTCATACAAAAAACAGATTGATTTTGCTTTGGTAAAGACATATTTTTTCCAATGCGTCGTATTGGCGGCAATTGGCACAAGCGCTATGACTTGCGAATTATATTCTTCATAAGCATGCGCGCATCTTGCCAACCAATTCTTTATCGTCGTGCCTCTTTCCTTGTCAATTCCATAAGGCGGATTAACGTAAATCGTCTGGTAGTTCCAACTCTCACTTAAACCATCGTTAACAGGTAAACAATATTCAACTTTCGCATGAACAATTGAATAATTATTAGAACATGGATCAAGATCAATATATCCTCCAAATACGTCTTTAACCGCCCTAACATATTTATGCGGCGTTCCCCAACTCTGACTTAATGTATTTATACTTCTCCCAGCGCTCATTTTAATATAGTAGTCCAAGTTTTATGTTTTAGTTCATTCAAGTTTTCTTTTAAGTTTACAATTTTTTTATTTTCTGGAGCAATAATATTAAACCAATTTTCAACTAATTTTAAGTTTTCATTAAAATAATCAAATAGAATTTTATCGGCTTCTAAATTCATATGAACTTTTGTAAATTGGTTTTTCTTTTTCCCTTCTATATAACTTTCAAGGAAAACGTCCCTAATCAATTTATATTTTTTTATAGGTTTTAATAAGAGACTATCAATAAATTCTGAAAAACCGTTGTCTGTAAGAAAAAGCAACCAATCATACGATTGTGCTAATACTTTTAATTCTTTATTAGGATTTTCAGATGTAAACCAGTTACCGTGATTACTTACAACTCCAACAGTCAGAATAAACCGCCGTAATAATTCTTTGTCATTAGAGTAAACAATTTCACCTATTAACTCTGTTAAAGGTTTGATAATATATGAACCGTCGCTTTTATAAATTATTCCATGAAGGTCGCCTGATTCCGTTCTGATTTTTTGTAGCGAAGAAGCTATTCGTGCTGTATATGCGCCTTGTTTTGCTTTTTCTATTGTCTGAGGTCCTTTGTTCAGCCCTTCCTCAACGCCAACTCGTTTACACTCAAATATAGCATAAGGTTTTTTACTTTGCTCGTATGTATATAATTCTAGTTGATTATTTTTACTTGATTTTATACTTGCTAATAAAAACGAGTTGTCAGAATCTGCAATTGTGCATGCATTCCTCAAAATACCTTTTTTTAATAAGTCATTTTGTTTTTGTTTTAAATTCTTTAAATCAAAGCCGGTTGCTTTAAGCGCATTAATAATTGCGTTTGCCGTTATTGCTTTTTCTGATTTCTCAATCGTTACTATTGAACTACGAATAACCGGATGTAAAGAATATTCAACATTATGCGTAATATCTGAATTGCCGTATTCTTCAAGCCTGCGCTCTATGGATATTTGATCGTCAAGTCCCCACGTTTTAAGAAGGTAATAAGTAATAATCTCAACAAGCGTGCCTAAACACCTTCCCGCAGCTTTTTTGGAATCTTTTGTATGATTAAAAACATTGCTCGCTAATACCTTCTGCAACTTGTCAACTGATTTGTATGTCATCGAATTAATTTTTATTTTAACTGTTTGTATTTGAAATTCCTATTATAGCCGTCTGACAACCTAATTAAAAGCAGATTTTTATACAATTGTATCGCCGAAATTTTGAGTTTTTACCTTTTTGATTATTTGTATGTAAATAATACGAGTATCTCTAATATTTTATTTATCCTCTTGTAATTTTATTGTTTCGGAGAATCGTTTTGTTTCTTCTAGTTCTGCGGCGTCGTTTTGTTGTTTTTGTTCCCATAATTTTCGTTGTTCGGGCGTTAATTTTTCGGGGTCGATTGGCGGCGTCAATGCTTTTTGTATTTGTTCTCTTAGCGAGTCTTTGGGCGGGTTTAGCGTGATAACTTTTCCGTCCATTCCGATTAGTACGGATTGCGGCAAAGTTTCAATTCCGTAATAAGTGGTGATGCGGTCTTTTGTGTTTTGTTTTAATCCGTCTAGTACAATTTGCCATGTGATGGTTTTATTTTCTGCGAATTTTGTATTTTTGACGAAGTTTTTGACGTATAGTTCTGCGTCGTTTTTTGTGCCTGTATTTACGCCTACGATTTCAAATCCGCTTTTCTTAAAATCTTCGTAATAGCCCGCTAGCATTGGGAAGTCTTTCACGCATGCGATACACCACGTCCCCCAAAATTCTACCAAAACGACCTTGCCTTTAAGCGTCGCAATATCGAAAACGGCGCCGTTAATATCTGTTCCTTTTAGTTGCATTTCGTTTCCTGGCAAGTCGTACCATCTCGCAACGGCTTCTAATTTTTTACCGCGTGCGGTTATTTTTTCGTCTTGCGAATTAAGCAGAACCTTCGCAAAAGGCGCCGCGCATGCCGATAGAATTTTATCGCTTGTAGAGTTGCCGTTTAGCTCTTTAACCATGTCAAGAAACCGAATTATTAACTGTTCCGAATTGCGACCCGGATAACGTTCAACGTGATCAACATACCATTGCGTAAGCGACGCCGGATCAATTTTGATCTTTTTATCGTTACGAATAATCAACAACGACGCAATCCGCAACGTGTGTTCTTCCGCAAATCGCATCATTTGAGAACAATCCTCATACGCTTCCAAATTAGTAATCTCGTTGACCAGCGCCGGAAAAAACTCTTCAACTTTTTCATCGTCGTATGAAAGATAAACGAGCGCCAATGTCCGTCGTTTTAGCAGCCATGATTTGCTTGGAATAATTTTGTGTTCGGGATCGTTTTTTTCGAGTACGTCTGGTTCGAGTAATAAACTCGTCGCTTTTATGACAATAGTTGAATCGTTGATGATTTTTTTTGGCACGGGTTTGTCGCCAAGTTGTTTAAAAATTTCTGATTGCGTATGCCTTGTTATTATGTCGCGAATTTCCGTCAATTTTTGCTCGTCGATTATTCGCGTTTGTGCAAAACAGATTGAGGTAAAATTATTAAACGTAACGCAGAGGGCAAAAATAACAATTGCGATTAGAATATTCCGCAATTGCGGCGTCGGCGATTGTTGTTTGCGGAGCGGGCTGTTTAAAACGGCGGCATTGGAAATTGGGCAAACGCAAAAGCGCAATAAATTATAATCCTGAAAATTGCTTGACGGAAATAAATAAAACGGCGATAAGTAAAATTTAATACGCAAATAATTTAAAAAACGGGGAAGTTGAGTTACTATATTTTTCATGGTAAAATTTGATTTCTATGAATCAAACATAACTTGTTTTAAATTGCTCGCACTTGTATTTTCAAGTATGAGCAGTTAGTTTAGTAAATGAATCGCTTGAATCGGCGATTACAAAAATTGTAAACGTTCACGGAAATTTAAGCGATAGATTTTAGGGAGTAGGGAGTAGTTTTTTAGAAATTTAGAGAACAGTTTTTTGTTACAAAAATTCGTTTGTAGGAACGCAGACGTCTCGCCTGCATGCGGTTGTACTCGACTGCTAGCGATGGAGATTTTTATCTCTACCGATTTATCGGTTGCCGTCGGCGTTTTGCAGCCGAAACGGTTGCGTTCCTGCTCAAGTTTTTGTTATAAAAAAATTATCTCACTTGTCCCTCAAGTCCCACTTGTCCCTCAAAAATTGCCAAAACGTAATTTAATAAACAAATTTCCGTGAATGGTTACAAAAAATTCAATTTACGAATAGCGCAAAATTTTAACAAACGAAAAAAACAAATCAACACTAATTTAATTCAACAAATTTAACAAAGTAATTAACAAATTTAACAAATTTAACAAATTAAAAATTTATGTCAGAGAAAACAATTTTTAAGAAAATTATTGATCGTGAGGTTCCGGCGGATATCGTGTTTGAGGACGAGATATGTTTAGCGTTTAAGGACGTTAATCCGCAAGCGCCGGTGCATATTTTGATAATTCCGAAAAAGGAGATTGCATCGACCGATAAATTATCGGCGGAAGATGCGGAGTTATTGTGTCATATTTATACGGTTGTGTTGCCGTATCTTGTCAGCGAATTTGCTTTATCCGGCGGTTACAGGCTGGTTACGAATTGCGGCAACAACGGCGGACAAACCGTTTATCATTTGCATTTCCATTTACTTGGCGGGCGTTTCATGGGTTGGCCGCCAGGTTGAGTAATGTTTTAGGAAACTTCTAAAAAACACAAATTTATTTTTATTAGGGTATCTCTAAAAAATCATTTGTCCAGGTAGGCGGCGTTTCGCCCAGTGTTTAATTTTAGACCGCATTACGGTTTACGACATCAATAAACTTTCAATTTCGCACGTCTAAAATAGACATATTTTAGGCTTTATGAATTATTAAAATTTACTGGTAGCATAAACTCCATTGCGATGTTTCGGCGCTACGTTTGATCTTTTGTAACCGTTCACGATATTTTAGAAGCGTAGAGTTTTAGGGAACAGGGAATGGGGGCTAGGGCGTAGGCGATAGATTTATTGTAACAATAAATATTTGTCTCATCTGTTCCGTTAGGGACAACATGTTGGTAGAAAAGCAAGGTCAAAAATATATTTGTCTCGCTAGGGACAACATGTAAATACAACCTTAACCGTCATTGCGTCCTTAACGGGACATTATACAGATCGCACTTGAGATTCATCGATTTAAAAGCGTAAAAGCCTGCCGCTCGAAAGCTAGGCAGGCGAATGTAAATCGCAAATTAAAGTACGAACAGTTTAAAATTCGTATCATTTTTTTCTACCAATATGTTGTCCCTAGCGGGACAAATATTTATTGTTACGAAAATTGTCCCGATACACCGCTACACCTTATCCTCTAAAAATCTTTTGCTTAAATTTCCGTGAACGGTTACTTTTTTTTATTATATTTTAATGTTATGGAGTTTTAATATGGTTGATGATAGTGTTGTTATACGTCGGGGTTTATTTTCTGATGTTGGTTTAATATTTAGGTTTATTTATGAGTTATCGGAGTATGAGGGGTTGGTTGATTCTGTTTTTGTTACGGAGTCGATTTTGGGCGAGTGGCTTTTGGGTGGTTGTGTTGAGGTATTGATAGCGGAGTTTTTGGGCGAGCCTGTTGGTTTTGTGCTTTATTATTTTACTTATTCGACGTTTCGTGGCGCTAGTGGGATTTATGTAGAGGATTTATTTATTCGACCTGAGTTTCGGCGGCGTGGTATTGGTACGAAATTTTTTTGCGAGTTGGCAAAGGTTGCGAAGTTGCGTGGTTGTTTTAGGGTTGACTGGATGGTGCTAAATTGGAATGCGAATAGTATTGAATTTTATAAAAAACTGGGCAGCCGTCCGATAGACGATTGGACAACATACAGATTAGAAGGCGAACAACTAGAAAAACTCGCAAATAAAAATTAAAAACAAACGCTCACGGTAACCGTTCACGAAATTATAGAAGCGTAGAATTTTAGGGGATAGGGTGTAGTTTTCTAAAAGTAGTTTTCTAAAATTAGATGATTTAGAGAAAAAATTTTTTGTTATAAAAAAACTTGTCCCTCATGTCCTTCAAAAATTATCAAAACGTAATTTAATGGAGTATCTCTATACTGCTCGTACTTGAAATTCAGCGATTTAAAATCGCGTCAAAGCCTGCCGTCCGAAATCTAGGCAGGCGAAGGTAAACGCAAACTCAAGTACAAATAGTTTAAAATTCATTTGTCTAGGTAGGCGGTCAAAAAAATAAACGTAGCGGCGAAACACCGCCTACCTTTTTGCAAAAAAAATGAATTTTTAAAGATACCCTAATAACCGTTTTTTTTTATTTTATTTAACCACAGAGAACACAGAGAGGAATATTTTTAAAAAAATTATTTTAAATCAAAAGTCTATTTTAATCTTAAATAACGTTTCGATTCCAATTAAAAAAATTCACTATGCGGTCTCTGTGTTCTCTTTGGTTAAATAAAAGTTCTCTGTGGTTAATAAAAATAAATTTGTATTTTTTAGAAATGATTTTGTCGTTTATGTTGTATGTTGTGCGGCAAATGATACAGGCTTTCATTTTAAGTTTTGTTGAAAAAATGTTTCCAATTTATCGAATGGAATAACATTTACTTTGTCGTATAAATCCACGTGAACGGCGCTCGGTATAATCATTAACTCTTTTGGTTCGGCTGCCGCTTTATAAATGTCTTCACTGAAATAGCGCGAATGCGCCTTTTCTCCTGCGATTAGAAGCGTTGGTCGCGGCGAAATTTCTTTAACGTAAGATAGGATTGGCATATTCATAAACGAAAGCGGCGACGTAATTGTCCACGATCCATTTGAATTTATTGAACGAGGATGAAAACCTCGCTTGGTTTTGTAATAATCAAAATAATCTTTTACAAATTGCGGCTCATTGCCTTCTATTTTATCGGGCAATCCTTTGGGCGCTAAAGCAAAAGTTCCTGTTTCCGTATCTTTCCAGCGTTGTAAACTCAATTGCTCTAATGTTTGAGTACGTTGTTCGGGCGTCAGCGCATCGTAATAACCTTTTGACATAACCCTTGTCATATCATACATACTTGCGGTTACAACGGCTTTAACCCGTTTATCAACTGCCGCCGCATTTAACGCAAAACCGCCGAAGCCGCAGATGCCGATAATACCGATTTTGTTTCTGCTCGCAAAAGGTTGCAAGCCGATAAAATCGACTCCCGCGCTAAAATCTTCGGTGTTAATGTCGGGCGACGCCACATTTCGGGGATCGCCGCCGCTTTCGCCTGTGTAGGACGGGTCAAATGCCAGCGCCGCAAAACCGCGTTCAGCCATTTGATTGGCGTACAATCCTGACGACTGTTCTTTGACCGCGCCAAACGGTCCGCTAATAACCAGCGCCGGCAAAGGTTCGTTCCCGCGATTTTTAGGAATATACAAGTCGCCTGTCAAGGTTATCCCATAACGGTTTTTGAATGTTACCTTTTGTCGCGATACTTTATCGCTCAATTGAAATGTGTAATGTTCCGGTTCTGTCGTTTGTTTCATTGTCGTTCCTTTCTCCTGGGCGTTTGCAACGCTTATTAAAGCCGTTATCGCAATTGCGAAGTACAGCGTTTTTGATTTTAAATTAAACATAATTTTCTCCTTTTTGGTTTGAGGTTTATTGATTTACATTGTTATAATCTTTATCCGTAACCGGTTCAAACCATTTGGACTCGCCCAGAGTTATTGCCAGATGTACGAACCATGAATCTTTTGTCGCTCCGTGCCAATGTTTTACGTTGGCGGGAATATTGACTACGTCGCCTGCTTTGAGTTTTTGTGCAGGTTTTTCCCATTCTTGATACCAGCCTTCGCCGCCGGTTACGAGCAAAATTTGTCCGATGTTGTGCGAATGCCAATGATTGCGTGTTGCGGGGGCGAATGTTACATTGGCAATCGGCGTGTTAAATGGGTTTTCCGTTGAAATCATGCTCAACCACGCCTTGCCTTTGAACCAATCGGGATTGACGGGTTCGCCGAGTGGGAAAATGGTCGAATTTGAAAGGTTTGTATTTTTTGGCGTATCGGATTCGTCGTACACTTCTTTGACAATATTGAAAGCGCTCCACGCTTTGGGCCAACCCGAATAAAACGCCTGATGCGTGATGATTTCGACAATTTCCTGTTTTGACAATCCGTTGTCTTTTCCTTTTTGCAGATGAAATTTCAACTGCGGGAAATTACCGCCCGCAATGAGCGATACGATGGTTACCAAACTTCGGTCTCGCGCCGAAAGTTCCTGCTCGCGCGACCAGACTTGACCGAACAAAACATCGTCGTTGAGTTCGGCAAATTTCGGGGCAATAGCGCTGAGTTGGTCTCTGCCTGCCGTTACTTTTTTTGGTGATATTTCTTTCATTTTGGAATTTACCGCCGAATTTTTGGACGGTATTTGGTTTTGTTGAATGCTATTTTGTTGCGCAACAGCAATATTGACCGCCGAAAATATCGCAACAACGGCAAAAAACTTTTCTAATCTTGACAAAAAATTTAAACTTGTCATTTTCAATTTTCCTTTCAGTTAAAAGTTAAGGTAACTTCTAATAAACAGTTTTTTTATTTTATTTAACCACAGAGTTCACCGAGAACACTGGGAGGAATATTTTTAAAAAATTATTCAAATCAAAATTTAATCGCAACATTAAATAACGTTTTAATTCTAATTAAAAAATTCCTCTGTGTACTCTGTGTTTTTAACAAATAAAAATGAAATTTTAGGCGTTCTTTTTATTTAACGTTTTTAGTGAGCGTTGCGCCCAAATCAAATGCCGACTGGCAATCCAGCGGAAATTGCTCTTTGCGGCATTTTGCTTTTTCCTTTTCATTGAACATCGAACTTTCATACTTGTTGTAATCGGAATATTGATAAGTGTTATACGAATATAACGACATGGTTTTTTCGCCAAATACCATTTCCAGAAATCTATCGAAATGATTTAGGTTTGCCTTGAATGGTTCAATCCATTCTTCTGTAGATCCCATGGTATAAATGAATCCAGTCAGCATCTTTTTAGAAAAAAGCGATGGGCATTCCAAATCATACTTGATATAAGGATACAAAAAACGCTCCAAAAACGAGGACATTCCCGACGTAACGCTCATAAAATAAATAGGCGAACCAAAAATAATCGCATCCGCGTTTTTCAACTTCTCAAGAACCGGCGTCAAGTCGTCTTGCAACGCGCATGTATGATCGCCGTCCTTTCTTTTGCAACCGAAACAACTAACGCAACCTCTATATTTCAATTCATACAGATGAAACATTTCCGTTTCCGCATTTTGCGAATCCGCGCCGTCCAACGCTTTTTGTAATAACGTAGCCGTATTCCAATTTTTACGCGGACTCCCATTAATCGCTATGATCTTCATATCATTTTCCTTTTTTAATAAAGTTCTATAAAATTATTTTTTATTACCCGCCGAGTTCTCCGAGTTCACAGAGACGAAAAATTTTTTAAAATTATTTTAGATCAAAAGCCAATTTTAATCTTAAAGAACGTTTCGATTCCAATTAAAAAACTTTCTCTGTGTACTCTGTGTACTCTGTGGTTAATAAAATAAATTTGTGGTTTAATTATTTTGGTTTTGAGTAACCTGTTTTTTGTATCCATTTTGTAATATCGTTTTTTGAGCGGTTTGCCCAATCTCCGCTGATTGCGAGTCCTTCTTTGAATTTTGCTTTTGGGCATAATTTTTTCAAGTCGTCTACGCTGCGTCCCCAACGTCCGCCGCCGTGAGTACAAAACGGAACAACCGTTTTATCTTTCAAATCATACTTTTCCAAAAAAGTAAACAACACCATCGGCATTGATCCCCACCAATTCGGATAGCCGACAAAAATCACGTCATAATCCGCAATATTTTTTACTTCGCCGGAAAATTGCGGGCGGGT